>CANGZO010000019.1 GCA_947458305.1 Comamonadaceae bacterium | reverse complement strand
GCGCCGGTGTTGTCGGCCACATCCAACCGAGATTCTGTCTGGATCATTTCTTTGTTCCCAACTTGTATTCTTTGTCTGCCAGCCCAATAGCCAACCAACAAGAATCAGTCTTGGACCCGTCATTCACGCCGCGAACCACTCGCTGCGCTTCAGATTGGGCAGATACTTACGCCTTTTGCAAGGCGAAGCCCACGATTATGCCAGCAAATAAACGGTGACGCAACAACTTCGGGAAAAATTTTATAAAACTTGCGCTTCATTGGCCTTGGGCACTGTGACTTGCCACCTCTCGACTCTCCCAATGGGGTACGTGGGTTGATGCCAAAGCAGCTGTTCGTCGCCACAGGCCACCCAACGACGGCCGCCAAAGCGGTCCACACAAACAGCGACAATCGCCGCATCTCAGCGTTCAACAGCCCTCTCGGCGTCACCTTCAGAGTTTGCAAAGCATGACACACCCAACACAGCACATGGCTTTCATCGGCGGCGGCAACATGGCCAGCGCCATCATTGGCGGACTGATTCGCCAAGGCATGAAGCCCGAGCAATTTACCGTGGTTGAACCCTATCCAGATACAGCGTCCAAGCTGCACCAAGACTTTGGCATCACTGCTTTAGCGAGCGCAAGTCCAGCTTTGGCGCAGGCCCACCTGGTGGTCTGGGCCGTCAAGCCGCAAGTTTTTCACGAGGCCGCCCTTCCCGTCATGCCCTTCACCCGCCAAGCACTCCACCTGTCGGTGGCAGCAGGCATCCGCACCGACAGCATTTGCCGCTGGGTGGGTACCGATCGGGTGGTGCGCTGCATGCCCAACACACCCGCACTGGTGGGCCAGGGCATCACCGGGCTGTTCCCCTGCCCTTCCGTGACAGCCGCCGACAAAGCCTTGGTCGAGCAAGTCATGGCCACCACCGGGCAATTCGTGTGGGTCGATCAAGAAGCCAAACTGGACGCGGTCACCGCCTTGTCGGGTTCTGGCCCGGCTTATGTGTTTTATTTCCTAGAAGCCATGACCGAAGCGGGCGTGGGCATGGGCCTGAGCGCCGAACAGGCCTACCAACTGGCCGTAGCCACGTTTTCGGGGGCGTCTTCCTTGGCAGCGGCTTCGACGGAGTCTCCTGAAGTGCTGCGCCAGCGCGTCACCTCCAAAGGCGGCACCACCTACGCTGCGCTCACCGCCATGGAGGCCTCTGGCATGAAAGCCTCGTTTGTGAAGGCGATGCAAGCTGCCGAAGTGCGTGCGCGCGAACTGGGTGATGAATTCGGCAAGGCCTGAGCCATCCTGCCCAACTGCGCCGCCAGATGGCAGCGCAGGTCTAGCTGTATGAGAGCGCGATGCCCGCGAACACACTGAACCCCAGCCAATGGTTGAGCCGGAAGGCCTTGAAGCAACCCTCACGGGTGCGGTCCCGAATCAGGACGAAATGCCAGCCCACCTGCAAGGCGGCACCCAGCAGGCCCACCCAGAACCACTGACCGCGCGTGGCAGCATCCAGCAAGACGGCCCAGATCGTCAAATACACCCCATAAAAACCCATGATGGCCGCCACATCCCAGCGGCCCAATGTAATGGCCGAGGTTTTCATGCCAATGTTCAGGTCATCGTCGCGGTCCACCATCGCGTATTCGGTGTCATAGGCCAACACCCAAAACAAGTTGCCCAGCAACAAACCCCAAGCCAAAAGAGGCACCTCGCCCTGCACCGCCGCAAATGCCATCGGAATGCCAAAGCTGAAGGCCACGCCGAGCACAGCCTGTGGCATGGACACAAAACGCTTGGCATAGGGGTAGGCCAGCGTCACCGCCAATGCCGCAAATGACCAGGCGATGGTGGCCGCATTGGTGGTCAACACCAGGCCAAACGCACACAACGCCAGCACCACGCCCACGGCCAAAGCTTCTTTCACGCCCAGGCGCCCGCTCGTGACCGGGCGGTTGGCGGTGCGTTTGACGTGCTTGTCAAAGTCCCGGTCGGCCACATCGTTGACACAACAACCCGCGCTTCGCATCAGGATGGTGCCCAAGGTGAACACCGCGACCAAGTGCCAGCCGGGAAAGCCGTCCGCCGCCACCCACAGCGCGGCCAAAGACGGCCACAGCAGCAGCAGCCAACCCGCAGGGCGATTCCAGCGGATCAAGTCCAGATAGAGCTTGAGTTTGGGCAACACCCGCATCACCTCAAGACAAACGGGTCACGCCCGGCAATGGGCAGGCGTAGATGGCATTGCGCATGGCGGCAATCGCCTCGTATCGGGTGTAACTGCGCCGCCAGGCCAGCACCACCCGGCGCGTGGGCGGCTTGCCGCCTGCCGGATCGACAATCGGCAGATAACGAACGGGAGAGTCGCTGTGCCCGCCGGAGCGCTTGTGCACCGGCTTGAGATCGGGCACCGACAGGCGCGGCACCAGCGTCACGCCCATGCCCGCTGCCACCATGTGCTTGATGGTTTCCAGCGACGAGCCCTCAAATGTCTTGCGGATGCCGTCGGTCTGGCTCGCGTAACGGGCAAACTCGGGGCACACCTCGAGCACGTGGTCGCGAAAGCAGTGGCCCGTGCCCAGCAGCAGCATGGTTTCGTTTTTCAGCTGCTCGGGGGTGATCGACGCCTCTTTGGCCAAGGGGTGGTTCAAGGGCAAAGCGGCCATGAAGGTCTCGTCGTACAAGGGCGCCACCGCCAAACCCGACTCAGGGAAAGGCTCGGCCAGAATCGCGCAATCGATCTCGCCCGTGCGCAGCATCTCCAGCAAACGCACAGTGAAGTTTTCCTGCAGCATCAGCGGCATTTGTGGCATGTCGGTGATGATCTGGCGCACCAAGTCAGGCAGCAAATAAGGGCCAATCGTGTAGATGACGCCCAGCCGCATGGTGGCAGCCAGCGGGTCTTTGCCCCGCTTGGCAATTTCTTTGATCTCGGCGGCTTGCTCCAGCACACTTTGCGCTTGGCGCACGATCTCTTCGCCCAACAGCGTCACCGAGACTTCGCTGGCGCTGCGCTCAAACAGCTTGACTTCCAGCTCTTCTTCCAGCTTCTTGATGGCCAGCGACAGCGTAGGTTGCGACACAAAGCAGGCTTCGGCGGCCTTGCCAAAGTGCTTTTCGCGGGCCACGGCCACGATGTATTTGAGTTCGGTCAGGGTCATGGGTGTGATTTGAACATCAAGCCTTGAGGTACTCGGATTTTCCACCCAACCACCGGCCAATGTGTCGCTCAGCCAAACCCGCGTGCCGGTCCAGCATCACCGGGGCCAGCGCACGTGCCCAGTCCAGCAAATGCCCATCGGTTTCCAGATCGGCAAAGCGCAGCAAGGGCGCGCCCGACTGGCGAGCCCCCAAGAACTCACCCGGCCCCCGAATCTCCAAATCGCGCCGGGCGATCTCGAAACCGTCGTTGGTCTCCACCATGGCCCGCAAACGCTCACGGGCGGTCTCGCTCAGGCGCCCGCCCTCTGGCGTGCCGTACAGCAGCACACAGGCCGAAGCCGCCGCGCCACGTCCGACCCGGCCACGCAACTGGTGCAACTGGGAGAGGCCAAAACGCTCGGCGTGCTCGATCACCATCAGCGAGGCATTGGGCACGTCCACCCCCACCTCGATCACCGTGGTGCTGACCAGCACACCCATCACGCCAGCGGTGAAGAGTTCCATCACCGCCTTTTTCTCGGCCACGGGCATGCGCGAATGCAGCAGCCCCACCATCACGCCCGGCAGCGCCTCGCTCAGGTCGGCGTGGGTTTGGGTGGCATTGGTCAAGTCCAGTGCTTCGCTTTCTTCAATCAGCGGGCAGACCCAATACACCTGCCGCCCCTCTTGCAGCTGCGCCCCAATGCGCTCGACCACCTCGTGGCGGCGGTGGTCCGACACCACGCGGGTCACGATGGGCGTGCGGCCGGGCGGTAATTCGTCGATCACCGACACATCCAGGTCGGCGTAATAGCTCATGGCCAGCGTGCGTGGGATGGGCGTGGCCGTCATCATCAGCATGTGCGGCTCCATGCCGGGGGCCTGCATCTTGCCGCGCAAGGCCAGGCGCTGCGCCACGCCAAAACGGTGCTGCTCGTCGATCACGGCCAGCCCCAGGTTCTTGAACTTGACATGCTCTTGAATCACCGCGTGCGTGCCCACCACCAGCGCGGCCTCGCCCGACTCGATCAGCGCCAGCATGGCGGCGCGTTCTTTCTTCTTCTGGCTGCCAATCAGCCAGGCCACTTTCACGCCCAGCGGCTCCAGCCAGCCCACCAACTTTGCAAAGTGTTGGGTGGCCAAAATTTCGGTCGGGGCCATCAAGGCGCATTGCCAACCCGCGTCGATCGCCACCATGGCCGCCAGCGCGGCCACCACGGTTTTGCCGGCCCCGACATCGCCTTGCAGCAGGCGGTGCATGGGCACTGAGCGGCTCAGGTCTTGGGCAATTTCGCGCCCCACGCGCTGCTGGGCATTCGTCAAGGCAAATGGCAGCGCTTTGTTCAACTGGTCGTGCAAAGCGCCGCGCTTCATTTTCAAACCCGGCGCCCGCAACAAATCGCGCTCGCGCTTAGCGGTCAGCTGCGACAGCTGCTGCGCCAGCAACTCCTCGCACTTCAGGCGCACCCAGGCCGGGTGACTGCGGTCTTCTAAAGCGGCCAGCGATACATCGGGCGTCGGGTGGTGCAAAAACCGCAGCGCATCCCTCAGCGACCAGGCCCCACGCGGGTCCGGCCAGTCGATGCCCGGGGGCAAGGTCTCGCTCAAGTCGGCATGGTTCAGGCCCGTGATCACAGCGCGGCGCAAATAAGCTTGGGCCAAGCCGGCCACCGTGGGGTAAACCGGAGTCAGCGCCTCGGCTAAGTTGCCACCCGCCGCCTTGAAGGTCGGGTGCATCATGGTCAGCCCCATGAAGCCACCCTTGACCTCGCCCCGCGCCCGGATGCGATTGCCCACGGCCAGCGCCTTTTGGTGCGAGGGGTAGAAGCTGAAGAAGCGCATCACGCAGGTGTCCGAGCCATCGTCCACAGTCACCAAAAGCTGTCGGCGTGGCCGCATCGTGATCTCGCAAGCCGTCACCGTCGCCTCGATCTGCGCGGTATCGCCCTCGCGCGCATCACGCAATTTGACGATGCGCGTCTCGTCCTCGTAGCGCAGCGGCAGGTGCAGCGCCAGATCGATGTCGCGCTTCAAGCCCAGCTTGATCAGCGCTTTTTGGGGGGCGCTGAGTGTTTTGGCAGATGCGGGAGCTGTCGGGGAGGGCATGGGGCGATTGTGCCGCGTCCAAGTCTGCACAACAGAGAGGCGCTTACCCCTTTGACTTCAAGCTGGCAGCGATAGACAAAGCCGTGACCACCTCGCGCACCGTTTTACGGTCATTCACATCCAAACCGAGGTAGCGACTGAGCATTTCACGATCGGCCATGCTCAGCGAAGCCGGGTCTGTCGAAGCCTCTGCGGCCATGACAGCGCCGCCGGACCGACCAAACCTCAGCTCGTCTGGGCTGACCTGTAACCAATCGGCCAACACCCGCAATTTGTCCTGCGTGGGCATGGCTTTACCCAGCAACCAATTGCGCGCGGTATGGGGGGTGATGCTGCGGCCCCAATACCGCAGGTTGAACTCGTTGGCCACCAAAGTAGGGGATTGACGAACGCCGCAGCCATCTAGCGAACGACGAAGTCGTTCGGCAAATGCTTCTGTTTCGTTTGTGGTCAACATAAGGCAAACGTAAAGGCTTGCCCGCATTTAATTGTGAATATCTATAACAAATTTTGATATAGTTGATTACAAATGTGCGATATCGAACATTTTTTTGGAGACCCATTCCATGTGGAACCGTCAAGTAATTTTTGCAATGTCGTTGTCAACTTTATTGTTTGCCAGTGGCTGCGGGGGCGGGGGCGGCGGGAGCACGACCGTAGTGTCGACCGATACTTTTCAGCTGCGTACCGCATATGTGAATCACTTGACTGCCACGCGATCAGTGCCATTCACTGCGTCGGGCACCATAGATGGGATCAACGTGTCCGGCAACGGAACAGTCACCGAAGGTGCATTGACAAGCACCACATTTGAACTTCAAGGGGCGCTGCAAAAAGTTACTGCAGTAACAGGAACACTGAATGCCAATGGTCGAACGATACCCTTATCCAGCAGCTCAACTGAATTTGTTGACACGAACTACAACCCACTTGGCTCCATTGGCGAAGAATATGAAGTTGTCTCAAGTTCCGTGACCATCCCGGCGACTGCCAGAGTCAATAGCACTGGGGTCTGGTACACGGCAACGACCTACACCACATCGGCAAAATTAACGCCAACAGGCACCTCATCGGTGTCTTTTGCGCTTGAGCCAGATACCGCCTCTACAGCACTGCTGAAAATTATTAGTGTTGACAAAAACACTTTGGGCTCTACGACGTTCACAAATACTGTGACTTTTCGAATGACGCCTAGCGGCACTCTGACGCGAATTTCTGAAACAGGCGTCTGGCCAAGTGGCTCTTTTCTGACCATTGTGTACTGATCGTTTCCATCAGTCGGAAATGGTTTAAACGACACAAACAACTCATTTGATTCAGGCTCATTCAGCCTTTAAATAAGGAAATTTATGACTTCGAGAGTAACAAGCGGATCAACGCTTGCTATGGTTCTTTTGCTTGGAGGGTGCGCAGTCCAAACCCCTCCAGCAACACCGAAAGAATCTGCCTTCCCCGCAAAGCAAGAGCAAGCTGCCCAGCGAACAGTTCAAACCGCTGTGAGCACTCCGACACTCAAGCGCAAGATTGCTCTAGGCCGTATCAGCAACGAGACCAATTACGGTCAATCTTTGTTACGTGACAGAGCTGGTGACCCCTTGGGCAAACAAGTGACTGACATGCTGAGCAAATCCCTGACCGAATCGGGAAACTACTTGGTTTTTGAGCGACCAGACATCTCCAAATTGACAGCGGAAAGTCAGCTCACAGGCAGTCAACTCAATCTGGTCGGCGTTGACGCGCTGATTGTGGGTTCATTGACTGAGTTCGGTCGAAAAACAATTGGCCAAACCGGATTCGCATCCTCCAGCAAAAGGCAAGTTGCCTTTGCCAAAGTTGACGTTCGCGTGGTTGACGCCAAGACGGGCCACGTGTTCTTTGCCACATCGGGTGCAGGCGAAGCATCGACAGAAACAGCATCCACATTCGGATTTGGTTCGCAAGCCAGCTATGACGGCACCCTGAATGATGCGGCTATCCGCCAAGCCATTTCAGAAGTCGTTAACAAACTGGCCAATCAAATGAATCAACGACCATGGCAAACCGGGATTTTGTCTGCAGAGGGGCAACAGTTGTTCATTGCTGGAGGTAAAGCCCAAGGCATCCAGCCAGGCATGACATTCGCGGTCCAAACGTCTGGTCGCAAAGTGAAATCGCCTCAAACCGGCTTTGAGATAACCCTGCCAGGTCAGCGCATAGCTGAAATAAGGATCGACAGCAATTTCGGAGACAACGAGACCAATGAAGGTTCCGTTGGAACCCTGACTTCAGGCGCCTTACAGGGTTACAACATACAAGAACTGCTGGTGGTGCCCAAATGACGCTCAATGAATTTCAAATCAAATCCAAAGTGATCTTCATCACTGTTTCGTGTGCGTTTGTTACTGCTTGCGTCCAGATGCCCACTGAAAAACAGTCCGTATCTGACATGCGGCCTCAGATTTCATTCAAAGCCGATGGGGCAGACACACGACTAACTACCGCACGCGTCATTCTCGACAACATGGACGTTGGCGCCGTACAGGATTACCTGGATGGCATTGCCACGTTGAAAGTTCAGCCGGGCACTCATCAGCTTCGCATTGTTCAAGGCACGCAAGTTATTCATGAAGAGCGCTTTTACGCTGGTGATGGCGTCGTTAAAAGTTTTGTATTGAAGTGACCCGTTTATGAAACATCTAATACTCCTGCCCATTGTGCTGAGCTTGGCCGCCTGTGCACCAAAGTCCCTTTATCAATGGGGCGGCTACGAAGACATGCTTTACCGTGGCTACAAAGAGCCCGAAAAGATGAATGGCATGCGCACAAATCTGGAAGCTCACATACAGAAGCTGCAGCAGTCTGGTGAAAAAGTACCACCGGGTTTGAGCTCTGAATTGGCTACTCTTTTTTTACAAGCAGGTGACAAAGTCAAAGCCCGGTTTTATTACAACGCGGAAAAGACCACGTGGCCCGAAAGCAGAAAACTGATGGATGCATTGATTACAAATTTGGACCGAACCTCTAAGGGGACTCTGCAATGAAATGGCTACTCCCACTTTTGACAGTTTTTTTAACCGGTTGCGTTGCAACTGCGCCTAAAAAAGACCTGAGCTCTTTCCAGGCCGCTGCCCCGCGTTCGATTCTGGTTGTCCCTACGGTCAATAAGTCATTGGATGTAGATGCCCCCAACTATCTTTTGAGCACTTTGCCCGTGCCACTGGCAGAAAAAGGCTTTTATGTTTTCCCCGTTCACACCATCAAAACGGTGCTTGAACAAGAAGGCTTTTATGAGGGCGATCAAATTCATGCACAACCGCCTGAAGCCTTAGCCGGGATGTTCGGAGCTGACAGTATTTTGTACGTACGAATCAATCGATGGGATGCACGGTACGCCTTCATTACCACCACAGTCACGGTTGATTTTGATTACAGAATTGTCTACAAGGATGGCGTAGAACTTTGGCAGGCCAATCAGAAGATGGTTTACCAACCACAAAACAACAACAATGCTGGTTCTCCTATGGCTGCGCTCGTAGCTGCGGCCATCAATGCGGCAGTCACACGCGCGGCTCCAAACTTCATGCCGTTGGCAAAACAAGCCAACAACGAAGTTTTTATTACAGGCCCAAATGCCATACCCAATGGCCCCTACAGAGTGGATAAATAATCAATCAACTAGGAGGTTGCTGCGGGGCATTTCTTCGACGACTCAAGTCTCTAAGATAATAGGCATCCCTTTAACTTCGTACGGGCCCGTCCGGCCCTGAAGCATGTCTACCTCTACCTCCCCCCGCGCCTTCACGCTCAACGATTTCGACTTTGAGCTCCCCCCCGAACTGATTGCCCAACACCCTGCCACCGAGCGCAGCGGCTCGCGCTTGCTTGACGGCGCGCCCGGGGCGGTGACCGACCGGATTTTTCGCGATCTGCCCAGCCTGCTCAACCCGGGCGACTTGCTGGTGTTCAACGACACCAAGGTGGTCAAGGCCCGCATCTTTGGCGAGAAGGCCAGCGGCGGCAAGCTGGAACTGTTGATCGAGCGCGTGCTACAGGGCCACCAAGTGGTGGCACACATGAAGGTGAGCAAAAAACCTTTGGTGGGCGGCAAGATGTATTTGGCAGGCGGCGCGCGCAACGGCGGTTTCGATGCTGTGCTGCTGGGCCGATGGCCCGATGAAAACGGCCAGCTGTTTCACCTGCAGCTGAGCGACGAGCCGCACGCCTTGATGGAAAAGCATGGCGTGGTGCCGCTGCCACCGTACATTGAGCGCCCTGCAGGCACTGCCGATCACGCCGACACCGAAGAAGACGAAGAGCGTTACCAGACCGTGTTTGCACGCGCACCCGGCGCGGTGGCTGCGCCCACGGCGGCGCTGCATTTTGACGAGGGGGTGTTATCGGCCCTGGCGGCGCGTGGCGTGCAGACCGCCAGCGTGACGCTGCATGTGGGCGCAGGCACCTTCCAGCCGGTCAAGACCGAGAACATTGCCGAGCACACCATGCACAGCGAGTGGTACGAAGTGCCCGAAGCCACGCAGCAAGCCATTGCAGAGTGCAAAACACGCGGCGGCAAAGTGATTGCGGTGGGCACGACCACCGTGCGCACGCTCGAATCCTGGGCCAAGTTTGGCCAGGCCAGCGGCGATACCGAGATTTTCATCACCCCGGGGTTTGAGTTCAAAGTGGTGGACCTGCTGATCACCAACTTCCACCTGCCCAAAAGCACGCTGATGATGCTGGTCAGCGCTTTTGCGGGTTACGAGCACATCATGGGCCTGTACCGCCACGCGATAGCGCAGAAATACCGGTTTTTCAGCTACGGGGATTCGATGTTGCTGACGCGCACAGCGCCAGCATCTCAGGCCAGCTGAAGAAACACCCGCCCACCCTCCACCTTGACAGGCCAGGTCTTAGCCGCTTCGGTGGCGGGGCCACAAGCCACCGAGCCGTCTCGCAGACCGAACTGGGCCTGGTGAAAGGGGCACTCCACATGGTCGCCTTCGACAAAGCCGTCGCACAACTTGGCGTTGCCGTGGGTGCACAGGTTGTTGATGGCGTAAACGCCGTCTTCTAGTTTGAAGAGGGCAATGTCCTGCCCCTCGGGCGTCACTGCGATGCCTGCGCCTTCAAACAAATCGGCCTCGGCGGCCACGTCAATCCAGTTTGTCATGGTCATATCGGGTAAATGATGGCGTTGGGGATCATTTCGCTGTCGTACACGCACAGGCGCTCGGCGAACTTCAGGCCCTCGGGGGTCTGGACGATGGTGTCGATGTAGCGGCCCACATTGAACACGGTGCTGGCCTTGTCGAGCTTGGTGCGAAACACCGCATAGTTGGCCTCGGCATGGATGCGCTCACCCTCCACACCTCGCACCACAGGCGCGCCCACCACATGCCGCTGGTAATACGGATCGTGGTACAGCGTTTCCTGAATGCCGTAGACGCGGTCTTTCAGCATGCCCTTGCTGTTGAACGACAGCGTGCACAGTGGAAAACCGCGCTCGTGGTTCTCACGCGGGATGAGTTTGTACACGCACTGCTCTGTGAAAAACTCGGGCCACAAATCCCATTGCCCGCTGTCCACGGCCAGGGCGTAATCGGCGTAAAGGCGGGTGAGGGCCATGTGGGTTTCAAAATTCACCATGGGGATCGTGCTCATGGGGTTCATGCCTCCATCACTTTGCGCCAGTATTCGTACATGCCCCGAATCAGCGTTTCGGTCACCATGTGGTCGGTCTCGCCCACATCGCGCCCGCCCAGTTCCACCAGCATGCGGTGCTCAGGTTTGGTCTCGAAGGCTTGCTGCGAGAACTCGATCACTTCGCCATCGTCCGCGCTCACAAAGCCGGCTGGGCCAAACAGGTTGGACTGGCGCAGGCGGCGCTCGGTCATCTCGGGGGTGTCGTCTTCAAAGCCGAAATGCGTCCACACAAAGTCAAACGCGCCATGCCCGTCGGGCTGGATGTGTCGGGTGGACACGCTGTTGACCTGCTGCTGAAAAATCACGCTGGGGAACAGCGTCATCATCACCGCCGTGGGCATCTGGTCTTCCATCTGCCACCAGCCCTCTGGCACGATGTCCAGAAAACTGGCGTCATGCAGCTGCATGCTCTCTTTGAAGCTACTGACCTGCGTGACCTGCGACGCCTGCCCCGTGGCCTGGCCTGCGCTGCCCCGGGTCGAGATCATGGCGGCGTGGCGGTGGTGGGCGTCCATGCGCAGCTCGCTCTTGTTGTCGGCACGCCAAAGGCCAAAGGTCACAAACCAGGTGTGCAGCAGACCGGGGTGGTAGGGGTCTTTGATGTTTTCCTGCATCAGCTTCCAGTTGCCCGGAATGCGCTGGCGGTTGTAGCCCAACACCACCAGCTTGCGGCCGTTGAACAGGCGGTCAAAGTACTTGAGGATGGTCGGGCCCATGAAGTCTTCAAGCGACTCCACGCCATGGTCAAACGACGCGAACACCACGCCGCCGCGTGTGGCCACTTTCAGGGCTGTCAGGCCGTGGTCTTTGGGGTCAAAGTCGGCGGGCATGCCGCCATTGACCTTGCCGTCTTGCCGCACACCGCGCCGAAACGGCACGCCCTGCAAATCGCCTTGCAGCGTGTAGCTCCATTGGTGGTAGGGGCAGACAAACTCTTTTTTGTTGCCGTGGCGCTCGCGGCAAAACTGCATGCCCCGGTGGGCGCAGACGTTCTCGACCACATGGATTTGCCCGTCGGTGGCACGCGTCATGATGACCGAGCGCTCGCCCACCACCGTGCGCTTGAAGTCCCCGGGGTTCGGCACCTCAGCCTCCAGGCCCACATAACTCCAATGGCTTTTGTAGAAGAAGCGCTCCAGCTCCTTTTTGTGCCGGTCTTCGTCGGTGTACACGGCAAACGGGACGCGGCTGGTGCCTTCCGTTTCCCAGTGGATGGGGTGTTCATTCATGCGGGTCTCTTTCTGTTTGGGGTTTTGCAGGTCGGACCTTCAGGTCCGACGCTGGCGTTTTCGGGAGACGTCAATGTCGGGGCTAAAGCCACCGACCTACAAGACTTGACGGGCATCATGCTTAACCCATCGAATTCCGTAAATCGAAATTCAAAGATAATCATTATTCGAATTTCAAATACAACCCACCATGGAACTCGCCCGCCTCGACCTGAACCTGCTGCTGGTGTTCCATCACCTGCTGCGCGAAAAACGCGTCTCGGCAGTGGCCTCGGCGCTGGGCATGAGCCAGCCCGCCGTCAGCAGCGCCTTGGGCCGTCTGCGCACCAGCTTGGACGACCCCCTCTTTTTGCGCACCCAAGGCGGCATGGTGCCCACGCCCTATGCCTTGCAGCTGGCCGAACCTGTGGCGGCAGCGCTCGACGGTCTGCAGCAAGCGCTGCAGGTGCGTGCCTCTTTTGACCCGGCCAACAGCGCGCGGCGTTTCACCCTGGCCATGACCGATGTGGGCGAGATGTATTTCCTGCCAGTGCTGATGGATGCGCTGGCCCAAGCAGCCCCAGGCGTCACGCTGAACGTGGTGGCTGTGACCAGCGACAGTCTGGGAGAGGACATGGCCACGGGCCGCACCGACCTGGCGCTGGGCCTGCTGCCGCAGTTGCAAGCGGGCTTTTTCCAGCAATCGCTGTTTCGCCAGCCCTATGTCTGCCTGATGCGCGAAGGCCACCCCATGGCCCGTGCACCCGAATTGACGCTGGCCGACTTTGCAGCCGCCGACCATGTGCGCGTGATCGCAGCGGGCACAGGGCACGGGCGGGTGGATGGCGCCCTGAGCGAAGCCCTGGAAAGGCAGGGCTTACAGCGCCGCATACGCCTCACGGTGCCGCACTACGTGGCTTTAGGCGATGTGCTGGGCCACTCGGACCTGATCGCCACCGTGCCCGAGCGCTTTGCCCAGCGCGTGACTCGCCCGTTTGCCCTCGCTACCCGCACACTGCCCTTGGCAGTAGACGGCAGCGCCATCCACCAGTTCTGGCACGCCCGCCTGCACAAAGACCCGGGGCACCAGTGGTTACGAGAGCTGGTGGCCCAATGCTTTGGCGATGGCAGCAAAACCAGCGCAGAACAAATGGCCTGAATTCATGGCCTGAATTTTTGAAGAATTGCGCACAGGGTCAGCTCCTACAATTCAGGCCTCAGCTTTAGGCCTTTCATGCTCCAATTCGACCTGCTCAAAACCGACTCCTCCAGCCATGCCCGGCGCGGCACGCTGACTCTGAACCATGGTGTGGTGCAAACGCCCATCTTCATGCCCGTGGGGACCTATGGCACCGTCAAAGGCGTGATGCCGCGCAGCCTGCACGAGATGGGCGCGCAGATCATTTTGGGCAACACCTTCCATCTGTGGATGCGCCCGGGGTTGGACATCATGAAAGGCTTTGGCGGCCTGCACCAGTTCGAGAAGTGGGACAAACCCATCCTGACCGACTCGGGCGGGTTTCAGGTCTGGTCGTTGGGCGACATGCGCAAGATCACCGAAGAAGGCGTGACCTTTGCCAGCCCCGTGAACGGTGACAAGCTGTTCATGTCGCCCGAAGTGAGCATGCAGATCCAGACCATCCTGAACTCGGACATCGTGATGCAGCTCGACGAGTGCACGCCTTACGAGACCAAGGGGCACCTCACCACCGAAGCAGAAGCCCGCAAATCGATGGAAATGAGCCGCCGTTGGGCTGTGCGCAGCAAGGACGAATTTTCTCGCCTGGAAAACCCCAACGCGCTGTTTGGCATCGTGCAAGGCGGCATGTTTGAAAACCTGCGCCAGGAATCGCTGGATGCGCTGGTGGAGATGGACTTCCCCGGCTACGCGATTGGCGGCGTGAGCGTGGGCGAGCCCAAAGACCTGATGCTGCAAATCATGGCGCACACGCCCCACCGCCTGCCCGCGAACAAACCGCGCTACCTGATGGGCGTGGGCACGCCCGAGGATTTGGTGCAGGGCGTGGCCGATGGCGTGGACATGTTCGACTGCGTGATGCCCACCCGCAACGCCCGCAACGGCACGGTGTTCACCCGCTTTGGCGACCTGAAGCTGCGCAACGCCCGCCACAAAAACGACCCACAACCGCTGGACACCAGCTGCACCTGCCACGCCTGTGCCGGCACCTCCGGCGTGTCGTGGGACAACGGTGGCCGAGACGGTTTCAGCCGCGCTTACATGCACCACCTGGACCGCTGCGGCGAAATGCTCGGCCCCATGCTGACCACCATCCACAACCTGCACTACTACCTGAACCTGATGAGCGAAGTGCGTGCTTCGCTTGAAACGGGTCAGTTCTCGCCATTCCGGGCGCAGTTCAAGAGCAATCGGGCGCGCGGGGTCTGAGCTTCACACGCCGTCCAGGCCTTCACGGGTGGCATCGGCCTGTTGCCGAATTTGCACCTTGTCGTCTTCGCTCATCTTGCCCACGTGTTTGACCATGAGCGCGATGCGCGGGTTGCCCGCAAAGTCTTTTTCGTGGCGAATCAAAAAGTCCCAGTACAGCGTGGTCATGGGGCAGGCGCTCGGACCGGTGCGCACTTCGGGCTGGTAGCGACAGCCTTTGCAATAGTTGCTCATGCGGCTCACGTACTGGCCGCTGGCCACATAGGGCTTGCTGGTGAAGCGCCCGCCGTTGGCGTGCAAAGCCATGCCTAAAGTGTTGGGCGTTTCCACCCACTCCACCGCATCCACGTACATGGCGCGGTACCAAGCACTCACCTGCTGCGGTGCCAAGCCCGCCAGCACC
The DNA here is from genome assembly GCA_947458305.1 of Comamonadaceae bacterium. GTDB lineage: Bacteria > Pseudomonadota > Gammaproteobacteria > Burkholderiales > Burkholderiaceae_C > Limnohabitans_A. Next base: position 1,386 of record CANGZO010000019.1, on the reverse strand, counting down.
GCAAACTGCCCAGTGACCATAAGCCGCTGAATGTGGTGCGCATAGCCGTGTTGCAGGCTTTGGCCAATGGTGGCTTGCATGCAGGCCATGTGGGTCTCGCCCGTCCAATACCAATGGGGCAAATCGCGGGTGTGGCCGTAGTGGTTGGCTTCGGCCATGTGCGGCATGTCCAGCCAGTACACCCCTCGAATGAACTCACGCCAGCCCAGCACCTGGCGAATGAAGCCCTCCACGCTGGCCAGTGGCAAACCGCGCTGATGATAGGCCTGCTCGGCCGCCGCGATCACCTCGCGCGGGTGGAGCAAATGCAAATTGAGGCTGCTGCCCACCAGCGCGTGCCAGCCAAAAGGCAGCGTGGTCCACATGGCGTCTTGCCACGCGCCAAAGTTTTCGAGGCGCTGGTCAATGAAATGCTGCAGCGCCACCAGGGCGTCTTCGCGGGTCAAGGCCCAAGCGAAATGGTCCAGCGTGCCGGGATGCTGGGCAAAGCGTGTGTTGACCAGGTCGATCACGTCTTGCGTGACGCGGTCGGGCGCAAAGCGGGCGGGCGGCGGTACGGTGCCCGGGCCTTTGGCACCAAAACCTTTTCGGTTGTCGGCATCAAAGTTCCATTGGCCGCCGATCGGCTCTTTCCCTTCCATCAAAATGCCATGGCGTTTGCGCATCTCGCGGTAAAAGAACTCCATGCGCAGCTCTTTTTTCTCGCCTGCCCATTTGGCAAATTCTGAGCGGCTGCACAAAAAGTGCGTGTCACCCACCCAGCGCAACAGCACTTGGGCCTGCGCTGCGGCGTCTGAGATGAGCTTTTCCATGCGCCAAGCCCCCGCCTCCATCACCACCAAGGCTTTGGGCCTGTGCTCTTGCAGCGCTTGGGCCAAGCGGCCAGCAAAGTCCGGGGGCAGCTTGGCGTCGTCCAGCTTCATATATATAAAAGGCCAGCGGCGACGGTGCGCTTCGTTGGCAAAGTGCCGCATCCCCGACAGAAAAATGGCAATCCGCGCTTTGTGGTTCCAGACTTCATCGGCTTCGCTGTCCGCTTCGATCATCAACAAGCGGTCTTGGGCGGGGTCAAAGTCGCTCAAGGCCGGGTTGTCCCAACCGAGCTGGTCGCCCAAAACCAAGATCAGGTGACGTGTCATGCGGAGGCTTTCTTGCCCGGTATGGGCGTGGCTTGGGCGGGGCTCGCGTTGGTTGACTTGGGTTTGTCGGCCCGGCAACGGTCGCTGCAGTACAGCACGTGGTCCCAGTTTTTGGCCCAGCTTTTGCGCCAGCTCATGGCGCGGCCGCAAACCACACAGGGTTTTTGCGGCAAATCCTGTTTGTTTCCCTTAAAACCAGAGGGTTTGGGCATTCAATTTTCCAATCGCGTAAAGCTGGCGTGACAAT
>CANGZO010000018.1 GCA_947458305.1 Comamonadaceae bacterium | reverse complement strand
GAGTTCATTTGCGCCAACACCGACGCGCAAGCTTTGGCACGCAGCGCTGCACACCGCTTTGTGCAACTGGGTCAAACCGGTCTGGGCGCTGGCAGCAAGCCCGACAAAGGCCGTGAGGCCGCAGAAGCCGCAGAGGAAGAAATTCGTGCCGCCATCGAAGGCGCGCACATGTTGTTCATCACCGCCGGCATGGGTGGTGGTACTGGCACCGGCGCCGCCCCCGTGATTGCCAAGATCGCCAAGGACATGGGCATTTTGACCGTGGGTGTGGTGACCAAGCCGTTCGACTTTGAAGGCAAGCGCCGCATGACCAATGCCGATGAAGGCATGCGTGAGCTGGAAGCCAATGTGGACTCCTTGATCGTGGTGTTGAACGAAAAGCTGTTGGAGCTGCCCGGTGGCGAAGACATGACTCAGGACGAGGCCTTCTCGCATGCCAACGACGTGCTGAAAAACGCGGTCGGCGGCATTGCTGAAATCATCAATGTGCCAGGTCATGTGAACGTCGACTTCGAAGACGTGCGCACCGTGATGGGCGAGCCTGGCAAAGCCATGATGGGCACTGCAGCGGCCAGTGGTCCCGACCGCGCACGCATTGCGGCAGAGCAAGCCGTGGCTTGCCCCTTGTTGGAGGGTGTGGACCTCAAAGGTGCACGCGGCGTTTTGGTCTTGATCAGCGCAGCCAAGGGTTCCTTGAAACTGTCCGAGTCCAAACAAGCCATGAACACCATCCGTGATTGCGCTTCTGAAGAAGCCCATGTCATCTATGGCACCGCTTACGACGAAAGCCTGGGTGACCAAATTCGCGTGACCGTGGTGGCCACTGGGCTGACCAAGTCTGGCGCTGTGCGTCCAGAGCTCAAGGTGCTGCGCACCGGTACCGACAATGTGCCCTTCATGATGGGGGGGCAAGATGCGGTGTCTGCGCCTTTGAATTCGGCGGCCAGCCTGGGCGGCAGTGGCATCAGCACGCCGGCCATCTGGCGCAGCAATCGCACCCATGCGGCAGCGCGTGTGGATGGCATGGCCAATGCGGGCATGGACGACATCGAGATCCCAGCCTTCTTGCGCAAGCAGGCTGACTGATCGGAGTTCTGGTCATGGCCACGGCCATACCGCACCCAAGGCCAGACGGGCAACTCTGCCCGTCTGGCCTTTAAAATTGCCCCATGCTTGCACAACGCACTCTCAAAACCTTGACCCAAGCCGTTGGCGTGGGTTTGCACAGCGGCCAGCGGGTTGAATTGACCTTGCGCCCCGCCGCGCCCGACACCGGCATCGTGTTTCGCCGGGTCGATTTGCCTGAGCCGGTGGACATTCCCGTGCGGGCCGAATCTGTCACCGATACCCGTTTGGCCTCGACCATTTCGGTGGGCCAAGCCAAAGTCTTCACGGTGGAGCACCTGATGTCCGCCTGTGCGGGGCTGGGCATCGACAACCTGTATGTCGACATCACAGCCGAAGAAGTCCCCATTCTGGATGGCTCGGCCTCATCGTTTGTTTTTTTGCTGCAAAGTGCCGGCATCGTGGAGCAAAACGCGCCCAAGCGGTTCCTGCGTGTGCTCAAGACCGTCCAGGTCAGCGAGGGCGAGGGCAACCACATCAAGTGGGCCAAATTGGAGCCCTATCACGGCTACAAACTCAGCTTCGAGATCGACTTTCGGCACCCAGCGGTGGATTCGACCGGCCAGCAGGTGGTGTTTGACATGTCGGAAGGTGTTTATGCGCGCGACATTGCCCGCGCCCGCACGTTTGGCTTCACCAAAGACGTGGAGATGATGCGCGCCAATGGCTTGGCCTTGGGCGGTGGCTTGGACAACGCCATCGTCATGGACGATTACAAGGTCCTCAATGCCGATGGTCTGCGTTATGACGACGAGTTCGTCAAACACAAAATTCTGGATGCCATGGGGGACCTCTACATCGTGGGCAAGCCCTTGCTGGCCGCCTACAGCGCCTTCCGCTCGGGCCACGCCATGAACAACCTGTTGTTGCGCGAGTTGCTGTCGCAACCCGATGCCTATGAGGTGGTGACTTTTGACAAAGCCAGCCAGGCCCCCAAGGGCTTTGCGGCCCTGCAACCGGCCTGGTGAACTGTTAAGCGGCGCTGGACTGCCCGCTCAATAACTTTTCCGCTCAAGCACCCGTTGCATCAGGTTTGGCGGGCTTTTTGGGGCCAAAGCACACAGGCAATCGAAGCGACCATCAAGGCCACCGCAGCCCAGTCTTGCCAGTGCAAGACCTCACCCAGCCAAACCGCACCACTGAACACGCCCAGCACCGGGATCAGCATCACGCTCAAAGTGGATGCCACGGGCGGCAAACTGCGCGCCAGATAAAACCAGGCGGCATGTGCAAATCCAAACACCAGCACCGCATTGAACACAATCGCAAACCAGTTCGATGGTGTGGGTGTCACCCATTGATCGGATTCAAACACCAGCGCCAACACCGTCATCACACCGGTGGTCATCAACGTCATCCAAAAAGAAATGGCCAAAGTAGGCACTGGCATGGGGGTGCGGCGCAGCATTTGTGTGCCCAGCGCCCAGGTGCTGGCCGCCGCCAAAGCCAACAACACGCCCGTCGGCCGACCACTCAGATTGGACAGTTCATGCCACAGCAACAGCACCACGCCCAAACTGGCAGCTGCCACACCAGCCCACGATCGTTTGGCCAGTTGGTCACCAAAAAACCAAGCCCCCAGCAAGGCCGAAAACATGGGCATGGTGTAGCCCAAAATCGCTGCCCGTCCGCTCGACAAAGACTGCACCGCGATGATGATCAAGGCGTGCCAAATGAACATGTTGAACACCGCCAGCACCAGCAACTCGCGCCAATGTGCACGGGGAATCCGAAACGGCACCTTCATGACCACCAGGGCCAAGCCCAAAACAGGCGTGCCCAGCCATAGGCACAGGCTGCGAAATGTCAGCGGTGGAAAGCCGGTGACCCCCAACTTCATGATGGGCCAGTTGATGCCCCACACCAGGGTCAGCAATACCAGCAGGGTCCATTGTGTGGGCGTGAGTTTGTGCATGGTCCGCATCTTAGACGGCCCTGTGTCATATCTGTTGTCACCCAACCAGATTCATGGCACCCCCTTAAAATCCCCCGCATGACCTTTTTAGACATGCTGCGCGCCGCTGAGCGCCAAAACGGCTCCATGCTTTGCGTGGGCCTGGACCCCGAACCCACCAAATTTCCGGACCGCTACAAAGGCGACGCCAACAAGATCTACGACTTTTGCGCCGCCATCGTGGACGCCACGGCCGACCTGGTCAGCAGCTTCAAGCCACAAATTGCCTACTTTGCCGCCCACCGCGCCGAAGGCCAGCTCGAACGCCTGATGGAGCACATGCGCCGCGTGGCCCCGCATGTGCCCATCATTTTGGACGCCAAGCGTGGCGACATTGGCAGCACCGCCGAGCAATACGCCAAAGAGGCCTTTGAGCGCTATGGTGCCGACGCCGTGACCCTGTCACCCTTCATGGGCTGGGACTCGGTGGCTCCCTATTTGAAGTACGAAGGCAAAGGCGCCTTCTTGCTGTGCCGCACCTCCAACCCTGGCGGCGACGACCTGCAAAACCAGCGCCTGGCCTCAGTCGAAGGCCAACCCCGTCTGTACGAGCATGTGGCCCGTTTGGCACAAGGCCCTTGGAACCTGAATGGCCAGCTGGGCTTGGTGGTGGGTGCAACCTATCCGGCCGAGATTGAGCGCGTGCGCGAACTGGCCCCTACCGTGCCCTTGCTGATTCCCGGTGTGGGCGCCCAAGGCGGCGACGCCGTGGCCACCGTCAAGGCCGGCTGGCGCGCCCATGCCGATGGCTCCAGCGCAGGGGCCATCATCGTGAACTCATCGCGTGCGGTGCTGTATGCATCCAGCGGTGTCGACTTTGCCAAGGCCGCACGCCAGGTGGCCATGCAGACCCGCGACACGCTCGAAGCGGCCAAGGCCTGAAGGCCCTGATGAGCGCTGCCGTCAAACCAGCAGCAGACGGCATGCCTTGGATGGCCCTGCTGTCCTTGTTGATCGCGGTTTTTCTCGGCTCGCTCGATCAGTCGGTGGCCAACACCGCCTTGCCCGCCATTGGTGAGGCCTTGCAAAGTACGCCGGCCGAATCGGTCTGGGTGGTTCATGCTTACCAGCTGGCGGTAGTGGCAGTGCTGCTGCCCTTGGCCGCTTTGGGTGACCGTTGGGGTCCACGCAAAGTGTTTTTGCTGGGCATCGTGCTCTTCAATCTGGCCGCACTGGCCAGTGCCAGTGCCACGCAGCTGGAGTGGCTGGCCTTCTTCCGCGCCATTCAGGGCGTCGGAGCGGCCGGGGTGATGAGCGTCAACCTGGCCTTGATCCAGAGCATCTACCCCCCGGAAAAGCTGGGGCGAGGCGCGGGCATGAACGCGCTGATCGTGGGCCTGGGTTACAGCCTGGGGCCCACGGTGGCATCGCTTTTGCTGGCCGTGTTGCCTTGGCCCTGGTTGTTTGGCTTGCAGGCGCCACTGGGCATGGTTGGGCTCTTGTTGGCGTGGCGTTTCTTGCCCCGCACCGTACCTGCCAAGACCGATGCACCTTATGACCGTGTGCTGGCGCTGCTGGCGGCCGTTTGTTTTGCGTCGTTGGTGTTCACGCTCAGTGCCGTGGCTCAGCAAAAAGGCTGGGCTGTTGTGCTGGCCGTACTGGGTCTCATGCTGGGCAGCGGCGGCTGGCTGTTGCTGCGTCAGCGAGGCCAAGCAGCGCCGGTGCTGCCCGTGGACCTGATGCGCCGGCCCTTGTTCAGCCTATCGGTCTTCACTTCGTTCAGCGCCTTCACGACACAGGGCCTCGCGTTTGTGGCTTTGCCCTTCTTTTTTCAGCAGCAGCTGGATCGCCCCCCACTGGAAACCGGTGTGCTCATGTCCGTTTGGGCGCTGGTGGTGGCCTTGATGGCACCTGTGGCAGGCAGCTTGTCCGACCGTTATCCACCTGCGATTTTGGGAGGTGTGGGGCTGGGTATTCTGAGCATGGGCATGGCCGGGTTGGGCTTGTCTGGGGTGGACGTTTCATTCAGCGTCATGGCCTTGAGCATGACGCTGTGCGGTGTGGGTTTCGGACTGTTTCAGTCGCCGAATCTGCGTGCCATCATGGCCAGTGCACCCGCCCACCGCACCAGCGGTGCCAGTGGCATGGTCGCGTTGGCGCGATTGATCGGACAGGCCAGCGGTGCGGCCTTGGTGGCCTTGTGCTTCAACCTGTTCGGACCGCAGGGCGCAGGCCATGCGGTGATGCTGGGCGCGCTCACGGCAGGTATAGGCGCTGTGCTGAGCATGGCCCGGTTGCGGGCCCGCTGAGGCGACTGAACAAGGGCCTGCAAACGGGCAGGCCGATCATGTGCAAACTGGCTTCGAAGAAGAGGCGTTTTGGGGCGACAGTTAGCCCAGCGGCGCTTGGGCTGCCTGCTGCGCTTTGTAAACCAGCTTGCGTGCCATGCTCCAGCGGTGCACTTCGCTGGGGCCGTCGTACACCCGGAAGGCGCGCATGTCCAAGAAGATGCGCATGACCGGCGTTTCAGCCGTCACGCCCTGGCCCCCCAATATTTGCACGCAGCGGTCCACCACGCGCCATTCGGCTTCGGAGCAAGCTACCTTGGCGCGGCTCGATTCAAATCCGCCTTTGTGGCCTTGGTCGAGCAGCCAGGCGGTGTGCCAGATGTGCAAGCGGGCGGTGTGCAGGTCGATGTCGTTGTCGGCCAGCATGAAGCCCACGCCTTCGTGTTCGGCCAGCGGCTTGCCAAAAGCATGGCGGCGGCTGGCGTAATACAGGGCGATGTCGTGCGCGCGGCGGGCCTGCCCCAGCCAGCGCATGCAATGCGTCAGGCGTGCAGGAGCCAGCCTAATCTGTGCGTAGCGAAAGCCCTGGCCCACTTCCCCCAACACATCGGCAGCAGGCACGCGCACATTGTCAAAGCGCAGTACGCCGTGGCCGCCGGTGAAGCAGTTGTCCATGGCGTCCATGCTGCGCTCGTGCCGGATGCCGGGCTTGTTCATGTCTGACAAAAACATGGTGGCTGTACCGTCTTCCATGCGGGCCATCACGATGACGTAATCTGCGCCTTCGGCCCCTGTGATGAACCATTTGACGCCGTTGATCAGATAGTCATCGCCGTCTTGTACGGCGGTGGTTTTGAGCATCGAGGGGTCAGCGCCCGCGCCCGGTGCGGGCTCGGTCATGGCAAAGCACGAGCGGGTGAGGCCCTCCACTTGGGGGCGCAGCCAGCGTTCTTTTTGCGCGGGTGTGGCCACTTCTTCCATGAGGTGGATGTTGCCTTCGTCGGGCGCGTGGATGTTGAGCGCTGTGGGCCCCAAGTTGGAATAACCGGCTTCTTCGAACACCACCGCTTTGGCGATGTGGCTCAGGCCCAGGCCGCCCATTTCCTTGGATGCGTGGGGGGTGAGCAATCCTGCAGCGCGAGCGCGCGCCACCAGTTCTTCACGCAGTTCTTTGGATGGGCCGTGCGGGCCGTGGCGCGGGTCGCCTTCAAGGGGGATGACTTGCTCTGCAATGAACTGCCGCGTGCGGTCACGCAGGGCCGCGATGTCGGGTGAAATATCGAAGTTCATGGGCCCTAGGTCTTTAGAAAAATCGTGAATAAAACGGTCATGCAAGGATTGGACGGCTTGGCGCTGCCGTGTGCTGTCCGGCCTGTGACTTGCTGTCGCCCGTGTGTCTGCGGCTACAGCTTTGAATGCGGTTTGTCATCTTCGGGGCATGCCTGAAATCCAGCGGGTGCTAGTCTCTGCGAAACAACGGGCAAACCTCATCATTCCCCCGCCAAAACAAGGACACACCATGAAGCTTTACACCGCCCACCGCGCGCCCAGTCCCCGCCGGGTGTTGATGTTTTTGATCGAAAAAAACATCACCGGCATCGAGAGGGTCAACATGGACTTGAATGGCGGCGAGCACCGCACGCCCGAATACCTGGCCAAAAGCCCGCTGGCCAAAGTGCCTGCGTTGGAGCTGGATGACGGCCGCGTGATCACCGAGACACGGGCGATCTGCACTTTGCTGGAAGGCCGCTACCCCGAACCCAACCTGATGGGCGTGGACGGCGATGAGCGCGGCTTCATTGAGATGGCCGACCGGCAGGTGGAGTTGTATTTGCTGGGCGGCATAGCGAATGCGATCCGCCACAGCCACCCGGGCTTGGCGGCTTTAGAGAAACCCCAGTTCCCAGAGTTCGGTCGCTCACAGGCCGAGAAGGTGCGCGAGGTGGCGCGGGGTTTTGACCAGCGCCTGCAAAGCCAGCCCTTCATCGCGGGCAAGCGTTTCACCATTGCCGATATCACCGCGTTTTGCGCGCTGGAGTTTGCGCGGGGCTTGATGAAGTTCGTGCCCGGCGACGAAGGCATGCCGGCCTTGCAAGTCTGGCGCGACCGCATGAACGAGCGGCCCAGCGCCAAGGTGTGAGGCGCTGAACGTGATCAGCTGAACACGCCGCCGTAGTCCTTGCGCAGGTCGTTCTTTTGCACCTTGCCGGTGCCGCCCACGGGCAGGGATTCGAGGAAGACCACGTCGTCGGGCACCCACCACTTGGCGACCTTGGTGGCCAAAAAGTCCAAGATCTCCTGCTTCTCAACACTTTGGCCCGGCTTGCGCACGATGAACAGCAGCGGGCGCTCGTCCCACTTGGGGTGCTTGACGCCGATGACGGCAGCCATGGCCACAGCCGGGTGTCCGACGGCGGCGTTTTCCAGGTCGATCGAGCTGATCCACTCGCCTCCGGTTTTGATCACGTCCTTGGTGCGGTCGCGGATTTGCATGATGCCTTGCGCGTCGATGGTGGCAATGTCACCGGTGGGGAACCAGCCGTCGACCAGCGCGGTTTTCTCGGCCTTGAAGTAACGCTCCACGATCCACTGGCCGCGCACCATCAGCTCGCCTTGGGATGTGCCGTCGCGGGGCAAGGTGACGCCGTTTTCATCCACGATTTTGATCTCGATGCCCGAGACCGCGCGGCCTTGCTTGGCCACGATGGCGTGTTGCTCGGCCGCAGGTTTGAGGCGGTCGGTGCGGGTCAGCAAACTCATGGTGGCCACGGCGGTGGTTTCGGTCATGCCCCAGCCGTGGCGCACTTCCACGCCATAGTTATCGACAAATTTGGCAATCAGCGCCATGGGCATGGCCGAGCCGCCAACGCAGGTGCGCTTCATGTGGGCAAAGCGCAAGTTGTTTTGCTCAGCGTGCTGGATCAAGCCCATCCAGATGGTGGGTACGCCCGCGCTGATGGTGACCTGCTCGGCGTCCATCAGTTCGTACAAGCTGGGGCCGTCGAGCTTGGGGCCGGGCAAGACCAGTTTGGTTCCCGCAATCAGTGCGGCGTAAGGGATGCACCAGGCATTGATGTGGAACATCGGCACCACGGGCAAGATGGTCTCTTGCGTGGACAGGCCCAGCACATCGGGCATGCAGCCAGTGGTGGCGTTCATGACGATGGCGCGGTGCGTGTACAGCACGCCCTTGGGGTTGCCGGTGGTGCCCGAGGTGTAGCACAGCGCAGCGCCCGCGTTTTCATCCAGCTCGGGCCAGTCGAATTTCTCACTGTGGCCCGCTATCAGGTCTTCGTAGTTCAGCACGCTCACGCCCTCGATGGCGGGGGTGTTGGCCGCATCGGCCAGGCACACCCAGGCACGAACTTTGGGGCAATGCGCCGCAATGCCTTTGACCAGCGGCGCAAAGGTGGCGTCAAACAGCACCACCTCATCTTCGGCGTGGTTGATGACATAAATGAGTTGCTGCGGGTGCAGGCGCGGGTTGCAGGTGTGCATGATCATGCCGCTGCCCGAGACCGCGTAATACGCCTCCAGGTGGCGGTGGTTGTTCCAGGCGATCGAGCCGACCGCGCTGCCCGCTTTCAGGCCCATCTGAGCCAGAGCGTTGGCCAGCCGACGCGAGCGACACGCCACTTCGGCGTAAGTGCTGCGGTGCAGCGGACCGTGTGTCTCGCGAGAAACCACTTCCTGCTCGCCAAACTGGGCAGCGCCGTGTTCAAGAATGCCCGAAATCAGCAGTGGGCGGTTCATCATGAGGCCGGGTTGGGGCATGTTTGTCTCCAGTGTTTTGAGTTTTTTACAGCAGCGCCGCGTACACCAAGTCGCGGAACAGGGGGCGATAGTAATCCCTTTGGTTGGGCGCCTGGACCATCAGCATCGCATACATGTCGAGAGCAGGATCCACAAAGAAGGTGGTGCCCGCGATGCCGCCCCAGTAATACAAACCTACCGAGCCAGGCACAGGCGACAGGCCCAAGTGCGTGCGCACCGCAAAGCCGAGGCCAAAGCCGTGGCCGGGGGGCAAAAGCGTGCCATCGGCGGGGATGCTTCCTAAGTGGTCGGCGGTCATGAAGTCCACCGTGTGTGGGCCCAGCAGGCGCACGCCGCCCAGCTCGCCTCGGTTGCGCAGGCATTGCAAAAACCGGGTGTAGTCCATGGCGGTGGACATCAGGCCACCACCGCCACCTTCCATGGCAGGCACTTGGCGGGGCTCCAAAACCTTCATCGGCACGCCGCCGTCGGGGTCGTGGGCAAAGGGCTCTGCGATGCGGTGCTGCTGCCCGGGCGGCACGGAAAAGCCGGTGTCCACCATGCCCAGCGGGCCAAAGATTTCGGCTTGCAGGAATGCCCCCAAGCCTTGGCCACTGACCACCTCGACCAACCTGCCCAGCACATCGGTGGCGCGGCTGTAGGCCCACACGCTGCCGGGTTGGAACTGCAGTGGCATGGCCGCCAGCGTTTTCGAGAACTCTTCGTTGGTCCGTTCGCGCGAGGCGATTTTGGCTTGGCCGTATTGCTGCTGCACGGACGATGTGCCCAGAAATTCATAGGTCAACCCGGCAGTGTGGCGCAGCAGGTCTTGCACAGTGGCGGGGTTGCGCACCGGCTCCAGCCCCTTGGCCGTGACCACTTGTTGGTTCGCAAACTCGGGCAACCAACGGCTGACAGGGTCACTCAAGAGCAATTGGCCGCGCTCGACCAGCATCATCACCGCCACCGAGACGACCGGCTTGGTCATCGAATAGATGCGGAAGATGCTGTCGGTTTGCATGGGCGTGCCCGTGCCAGGGACTTGCTGGCCCACGGCCTCAAACAAGCCGATCTGGCCGCGCCGGGCGATCATGGCCACCGCACCCGGCAACCTGCCGCTGGCCACTTCGCGGCGCAGCACGTCCATCAGGCGCTGCGTGCGTTTGGGGCACAGGCCGAGGTCGGCGGGGTGGGCGTGGGCTAAAGCGGGGTATGTGGTCATCGGGTGCTCCAGTTGAAGGTGTTTTGTACACCAGCCTTGTGGCATGGGATATCACCTGAGGCGCATCGGTCACCTTGGCTTGTCGCCCATGCGTCAAAGGCCATAACCCTCGCGCTGTGCGAGCCTTGCTAGACTGAATTCATGCTGATTTCAGAACTCTCTGCCAAGACCCAGGTGTCGGTGCACCGCTTGCGTCGCTACGAGGCCGACGGCCTCATTGAAAGCCAGCGATTGCCCAATGGCTACCGCGTGTACGACGAGAAGACCGTCCAGCACGTCATTTTCATCGCCATGTCTCGGGAGATGGGTTTCTCGCTGCCCTTTATTGCTGAGTATTTGCCGCGCTTCAAAGCGGGCAAGTTGTCAGCGCAAGACATGATCGAGGCGATCTTGGTGCGAGTAGCCGAGATTGACCAACTCATGACCGAGCAACAAGCACTTCGCCAAAAACTGATGGACCACATCGGGTGGTTCAAAAACCAAGCCAGGAGAAAACCATGACCCCATTGGAGATGCTGAAAAAAGTCAACGCCATGGCCGAGTTCAACCGCTGGTGCGGCATTGAGGTGACCGTGGCTGAACCCGGCTTTGTGGAAATCCAGATGCCCTGGCGTGCAGAGGTGGGGCAGTACTCAGGCTTCTTGCACGCGGGCCTGATCGGCACACTCATCGACACCGCCTGCGGCTTTGCAGCCGGTACTGTGGCGGGACCGAACTTGTTGGCCGCCAACTTTTCGGTCAACTGCTTGCGCCCCGCCGTGGGTCAAAAGTTCATAGCCCGTGCTCGGGTGGTCAAACCCGGCAAAGCACAGGTCTTCACCAGCTGCGATTTGTTTGCGGTGGATGCAGAAGGCGAAAAACTGGTGGCGAACGGTCAGACTTTGCTGACGGTGGTGCAGGCTGCTTGAGGTGTGTGGCCAGAGTGGGGGATCAGCGTGATCTGCTCCAAAGCGCCATGCCCCGCTGCGCTTTGCTCGAATCGCTGGGCACAAGCGTCACGGGGCCTTGTGGCGTTTGGCGCAGCACATCGGCCAGCGCCATCAGGGCATCTTCCGGTCCACTGAGCAGTTCCAACTCCAGCTCCAGTAGCGGCTCCCTCAGGTCGGTGCCGGGCACATGGATGCGACCTTGGTCCAGGGCCACTTCGATCTGCGCGCCTGCATGGGCAATCACCCAGCGCTGGCGTTCAAAGTCGGTGCAAAACAGCGCCTTCAAACGCGGCCTCATCGCCAACAGTTCGGTCGCCAGCTCAGCGTCATCGACCAATGTGTCGAACTGCAAAGCCCTTGGGGTGGTTGGCGCTTCCCACTCTTGCCTGCGCGACAGGCCGCTTTGGCTGTGGCCTGCGGTTTTGACGGTGAGCAGCCATTGATCACCCGCCAGCCGCTCGCGCACTGCGATGCGGCGCTGTTGCAGAGCCAAGTCGGGGGTGTCGAAATAGGTGTTGAGTAGGCGCTGTGTGTCTGCGCTTGTGGCCAGCATCGGGTGGGTCAGCAGGCGAGGCAGCTCGGGCGCAGAGAGGCTGAGTTTGAGTTCGGTTTCCATGAGTCACGTTCGGGGGCAGGGGGCTTGTCGGGGCTGAAGCCGCCGACCTGCAAAAATCTTTCCCTTCAGCTTGCGTGTTCAGGCAAAGCGTTCGCGCAAATAAGCCACGATCTCGGTCGAGTCTTGCAGCCAACGGGTTTGACCATCGGCCTCGGTGATCTTCAGGCACGGGACCTTGGTCGCGCCACTGCCTTGTAGCAATTCATTTCGGTTGGCTGCATGGTGCTGCGCATCGCGCTTTTCTATGGGCAGCGACAGGCGTCGTATTTCTTGGCGCACCTTGATGCAAAACGGGCAGGTGCTGAACTGGTAGAGCGCCAGGCTTTGGCACTGCTTGTCCACGTTGGCTTGTGCCGCAGCTTCGCGCACAACGCCAGCCGGTTGGGTCAGGCGTTCTTTGAGCAGCATGACGGGACCCAGCACAACGCGCAGGGTTCTGAAGAAAGCACGGATCACGGTTTTCATAATGACATTCAAGGGTTCGAAAGTGGTGGGAAATCAGATGGGTGTGAACTGAGTCAGGGGTGAAGGCGCAGCGCTTTTACAGCAAACGCGCCAAATAATGGCCCGTGAAGCTCGCCTTGTTTTTGGCCAGTTGCTCAGGCGTGCCCTCGCCCAGTACGTTGCCACCGCCTGCGCCGCCTTCAGGCCCCATATCAATCAGCCAGTCGGCGGTTTTGATCACGTCGAGGTTGTGTTCGATGATGACGATGGTGTTGCCCGCGTCGCGCAACTGGTGCAGCACTTTGAGCAGCAGGTCGATGTCTGCAAAGTGCAAGCCGGTGGTGGGTTCGTCCAAGATATACAGCGTGCGTCCCGTGTCGCGTTTGGACAGTTCCAGCGCGAGCTTGACGCGTTGCGCCTCGCCCCCTGACAAGGTCGTGGCGCTTTGGCCCAGACGGATGTAGGTCAGGCCCACGTCGAGCAGGGTTTGCAGCTTCCGGGCGATGTTGGGTACGGCGCTGAAAAACTGGTGCGCGGCTTCCACCGTCATGTTCAGGATCTGGGCGATGTTTTGGCCCTTGTATTGGACTTCCAAAGTTTCGCGGTTGTAGCGCATACCGTGGCACACGTCGCAGGGCACGTACACATCGGGCAAAAAGTGCATCTCCACTTTCACCATGCCGTCGCCTTGGCAGGCTTCGCAGCGGCCACCACCCGACGAGGCACTCACGTTGAAACTGAAACGCCCCGGGCCGTAGCCGCGTTCGCGTGCAGCAGGCACTTCGGCCATCAACTCGCGGATGTGGGTGAACAGGCCTGTGTAGGTGGCGGGGTTGCTGCGCGGCGTGCGACCAATGGGTGACTGGTCGACGTTGATGACCTTGTCGAAGTGCTCCAAACCTTTGATCTCTTCGTGGGCAGCAGCTTCGTCGTGCGCACGGTGGATCTGGTGGGCCGCGGCGGTGTATAGCGTGTCGTTGACCAGCGTCGATTTGCCTGAGCCCGACACGCCAGTCACGCAAGTCAGCAGACCCACAGGGAACTTCACGTTCACGTTTTTCAGGTTGTTGCCCGACGCGCCCACGATCTCGATGAAGTCCTTGCCAGCCTTGTGGCGTTTGGGAATCTCGATCTTTTTGCGGCCAGACATGTACTGACCGGTGACCGAATCGGGTGCGGCCAAGATGTCGGCGCAAGTGCCTTGCGCCATCACACGCCCGCCGTGCACGCCCGCACCCGGCCCCATGTCGATGACGTGGTCGGCCACGCGGATCATGTCTTCGTCGTGCTCCACCACCAGCACACTGTTGCCAATGTCGCGCAGGTGTTGCAGGGTACCAATCAGGCGGTCGTTGTCGCGCTGGTGCAGGCCAATGCTGGGTTCGTCCAGCACGTACATCACGCCCGTGAGGCCCGAGCCAATTTGGCTGGCCAGGCGGATGCGTTGCGACTCGCCGCCCGACAGGGTGTCGGCGTTGCGGTCCAGGCTCAAATAATTCAGGCCCACATCGTTCAAAAACTTCAGGCGCAGCGCGATCTCGCGCACCACCTTGTCGGCGATCTCGGCCTTGGCTCCGTGCATTTTCAGGCCCTGAAAATACTGCTGCGATTCGCCCAGGGTGATGTGGCTGATCTCGTAAATGGCGCGGGCCTGATCGCCTTCGCCAATGCGCACATGGCGGGCTTCGCGCCGCAAGCGAGTGCCTTTGCAATCGGTGCAGGCTTGCATGTTGCGGTAGCGGGCCAGGTCTTCGCGCACCACGGCCGAGTCGGTTTCGCGGTAGCGCCGCGTCATGTTTGGGATGATGCCTTCAAACGGGTGCTTCTTGCTGACCTTTTTGCCCTGCGAGGCGCCGGATTCCATGGTGTAACTGAACTTGATCTCTTGATCGCCTGAGCCGTGCAGCAAGACCTGCTGGTGCGTGGGCGCGAGTTTCTCGAACGGGGTTTCGATGTCGAACTGGTAGTGCTTGGCCAGGCTTTCGAGCATGCTGAAGTAAAAGCCGTTGCGCCGGTCCCAGCCCTTGATGGCCCCACTGGCCAGGCTCAGACTGGGGAAGGCGACGACACGCTCCGGGTCAAAAAACGCCATGCTGCCAATGCCATCGCAAGTCGGGCACGCGCCCATGGGCGAGTTGAAGGAGAACAAGCGCGGTTCCAGCTCGCTGATGGAGTAGGTGCACACCGGGCAGGAAAACTTGGCGTTGAACAGGTGTTCTTTACCGGTGTCCATCTCTAAGGCCACAGCGCGGTGTTCGGCCAATTGCAGCGCGGCTTCAAAGCTCTCGGCCAGGCGCTGGCGCAGGGCGTCTCTGGCTTTGGCGTCCTCTTCCGAGCGAACTTTGATGCGGTCCACCACCACGTCGATGTTGTGTTTCTCTGTCTTCTTGAGTGTGGGCAGGTCTTCCACCTCCACCGTCTGGCCGTTGATGCGAAAGCGCACATAGCCCAGTGCCTGCATCTGCTCAAACACTTTTTCAAACTCGCCTTTTTTTTCACGCGCAATGGGCGCCAGGATCATCAGCTTGGTGTCATCAGGCAGGGCCAACACCGTGTCCACCATCTGGCTTACGGTTTGGGCCTGCAGGGGCAGGTTGTGGTCAGGGCAGTAAGGCGTGCCTGCGCGGGCGTACAGCAGGCGCAGGTAGTCGTGGATTTCGGTCACGGTGCCCACGGTGGAGCGTGGGTTGTGGCTGGTGGCTTTTTGCTCGATGGAAATCGCAGGCGACAGGCCCTCGATCAGGTCCACATCGGGCTTGTCCATCAGTTGCAAAAACTGCCGCGCGTAGGCCGACAGGCTTTCCACATAGCGGCGCTGGCCCTCAGCGTACAGCGTGTCAAAGGCCAGGCTCGACTTGCCCGAACCCGACAGCCCGGTGATGACCACCAACTGGTTGCGCGGGATGTCGAGGTCGATGTTTTTCAGGTTGTGGGTGCGCGCCCCGCGCACGCTGATGTGGCTTTGCCGCAGCGCCGAGGCCAAATAAAGCGCCCGGTCGGGTTCTTCGGGCAAGAGAGGGGAATCGACAAGGTTCACAGTGGGCGGCCAAATCAGCAAAACTTTCGATTATCCCTGCTGGCGCAGTTGTGGTCACGTGCTGGGGCTGATCCGGGACAATGGCGCTCTGACTTTTTGCCCTTAGCCCTTCTTGTCGTGGCCGACCCTTTGCACCCCCATTTTTCAGACCCTTTGAACATGACCGCCACCGAGCGGCGCGCCAGTGCCTCGCTGGCCAGCATTTTTGCGCTGCGCATGTTGGGTTTGTTTCTGGTTTTGCCGGTTTTTGCCCTCGAGGCACGCCGCTACCCCGGTGGCGAAGACCCGGTGTGGCTGGGCCTGGCCATGGGCATTTATGGCCTGACGCAGGGCCTGTTGCAGCTGCCCTTCGGCATGGCATCCGACCGTTTTGGCCGTAAGCGGGTCATCGTGCTGGGTCTGCTGATTTTTGCTTTGGGCAGCTTTTGGGCGGCAGCGGCCACAGACTTGATGGGTTTGTTGGTGGGGCGCAGCCTGCAGGGAGCCGGGGCGGTGTCGGCAGCTGTCACGGCCTTGTTGGCCGACTTGAATCGGGACGAGGTGCGCACCAAGGCCATGGCCATGGTGGGCGGCAGCATCGGCTTGATGTTCGCCTTGTCTTTGGTGGTGTCCCCCTTGTTGACAGGCTGGATTGGTTTGTCAGGCCTGTTCTGGCTGACGGGTGTGCTGGCGCTGGTGGGTGTGGGGGTGGTCATTTGGGGTGCGCCCCCTGCGCCCGAGCCAGTGCTTGGGCAGGGCCGGGGGCGGCTGCGTGATGTGTTGGCCCATGCCGACCTGATGCGCCTGAATGTGGGCGTGTTTGTCTTGCATGCGGTGCAGTTGGCCATGTGGGTGTCGGTGCCGGCTTTGTTGGTGCAGGCGGGCTTGCAGACGCCGGAGCACTGGCAGGTGTATTTGCCAGCTGTTTCTTTGTCCTTTTTGTTCTTGGGGGTGGTGTTTGCCGCTGAGCGGAGAGGGTACCTGAAGAAGGTTTTTCTCCTGTCGATCGTTTTGATGGTCGTGGTGGAGCTTGGTTTGCTGGTGCAGTCGGCCGGTACCCCGGGCCTGACTTGGATGGTGGTGGTGTTGTGGGTGTTTTTCTGTGGTTTCAATGCCCTGGAGGCGACCCAGCCCAGTTTGGCCTCGCGCATTGCGCCCCAGGGCATGCGCGGCACAGCCATGGGGGTTTACAACACGCTGCAGTCGCTGGGATTTTTTGTAGGGGGGCTGGGTGGCGGTTGGCTGGTCAAGTCTTGGGGCAGCCCGATGCTGTTTTTGTGCTGTGCCGGGGCCATGCTGGTCTGGCTTTGTGTGGCTTGGCCCATGCAAATGCCGGGCCGTGGGCGGCCCATTGGCCCGGTGGTCTGAGGGCATTGACCGGGCGCGGTACCGAGCGACAAGGGCCCGGATTGGCCCCATAATTGCCGCATCTATTGAGGAGTTTTCATGGCATCCGTCAACAAAGTCATCATCGTCGGCAACTTGGGTGCCGACCCCGAAACCCGTTACTTGCCCTCGGGCGATGCGGTCACCAGCATCCGCGTGGCCACCACCGACCGCTACAAAGACAAGCAAACCGGCGAGATGAAAGAGGCCACCGAGTGGCACAGCATCAGCTTTTTTGCCAAGCTCGCCGAGATCGCGGGCCAGTACCTGCGCAAAGGCAGCCAG
>CANGZO010000017.1 GCA_947458305.1 Comamonadaceae bacterium | reverse complement strand
GCGCTGGGCATTTTGTGCAGCCAACTCAGCAGTTGGTTGGCATCGGCGTGCGCCGAGGCCGACTCGATTTGCGCCACTTCGGCCCTGACTGCCACATCTTGTGCGTGGATGCGAATGGTGCTGCGACCACTGGCCAGCGACGCGCCCCGTGTGCCCGGGGCTTGGTAACCGGTCAAGATCACCATGTTGCGGTGGTCGCCCGCGTATTGCGCCAAGTGGTGCAAGACACGCCCTCCGGTGGCCATGCCACTGGCCGCCAGAATCACCATGGGGCCGTGTCGGTGCATCAGTGATTTGGATTGTTCAGGTGTTTCCAGCATGGTGGCCACATGGTCCATGTTGCGCACTTCTTGGACATTCAGGCGGTGCTCGCCCGGGTGACGCTCGAACAAGGCCGTGGTGTGGATCGCCATCGGGCTGTCCAGAAAAATCGGCAAACCCTTGGGAATTTCCCCTGCGGCCTTGAGCTGCGCAATGGTGTGCAGCACAGCCTGCGCCCGCCCCACGGCAAACACCGGCACCACGGCCACACCGCCGCGAGCCGCCAGTTTTTTCAGCAGTGCCCCGAGTTCTTCGAACAGCTTTTCTTGGGGGTGCTGGCGGTCACCATAGGTCGATTCGATCAGCACCGTGTCGGCCTGTGGTGGCGGCTCGGGCGGGTTCATCAGCGGGTCGTCGGGGCGGCCCAAATCGCCAGAAAACAAAATGCGCCGCCCACCGACATCCATCAGCAAACTGGCCGCACCCAGGATGTGGCCCGCAGGCTGAAAGCGGCACTTCCAGCCCCGGATGGGCTCGAACCGCTGGCCCTGGTGCTCGGCGTGCAATTGTTTGAGGCAGTGGATCGCCTCTTGCTTGGTGTACAGCGGCAGTGCCGGTGCGTGTTTGGAAAAGCCGTGGCGGTTGGCAAAAAAAGCGTCCTCTTCTTGGATGTGCCCACTGTCGGGCAGCAAGATGCTGGCCAGGTCGCAGGTGGCCCAGGTGGCGTGCACCCGGCCCCGAAATCCGTTTTTCACCAGCAAAGGCAAATAACCGCTGTGGTCCAAGTGCGCGTGGGTCAACACCACCGCATCGATGTGCGCCGGGTTAGCGGGCAGGGGGCTCCAGTTGCGCAGGCGCAGTTGTTTGTAACCCTGAAACAGTCCGCAATCGACCAGCAGCCGTTTTTGGTTGTGCTCGATCAGGTACTTGGAGCCGGTGACGGTGTCGGCTCCGCCGAGGAAAGTGATGGTGGCGCTCATGCGCCCATGTTCACGGCATTGGCTGGCTATGGGTTTGACTTGGGTCAACGAATGGACCGACCTGCCAATTCAGCCCGAAGTGCGAGAGGGGTTGCGGCGGGCTCCTCATGGCGGGTACGCAAAAATCGTCACCCGCCGCAACCCCTCTCGCACTGCCGAGCGAGGGGCAACTCAGACTCAAGCCCCGAAGAAGCCCTTGAGCTTGTCGGTCCAGGTTTCTCCGCTGGGCTGGTGTTTGCCGCCACCTTTAGAGAGCGACTCTTCAAACTCCTTGAGCAGCTTCTTCTGATGCTCGGTCAGCTTGACCGGGGTTTCTACCGTGATGTGGCAATACAGGTCGCCCGGGTAACTGCCGCGCACGCCCTTGATGCCCTTGCCGCGCAAGCGGAACTGCTTGCCCGTCTGGGTACCTTCAGGAATGTCAATCGCCGCTTTGCCGCCCAAAGTCGGCACTTCGATCTCGCCACCCAAAGCCGCTTTGGAAAAGCTGATGGGTACGGCGCAATGCAGGTCGTCGCCATCGCGCTCGAAGATGTTGTGCTTTTTCAGGCGGATCTCGATGAACAAATCACCCGGAGGCCCGCCATTGGTGCCGGGTTCGCCGTTGCCCGCGCTGCGGATGCGCATGCCGTCGTCGATGCCGGCTGGAATTTTGACTTCCAGTGTTTTCTGTTTTTTGACCTTGCCTTGCCCGTGGCAAGTGCCGCAAGGCTCGGGAATGATCTTGCCCGTGCCTCGGCAGTGCGGGCAGGTCTGTTGCACGCTGAAAAAGCCCTGGCGCATTTGCACTTGGCCTTGGCCATGGCAAGTCGAGCAGGTCTTGGCGCTGGTGCCCGGTTTGGCCCCCGTGCCGTGGCAGGTGTCGCACTCGTCCCAGCTCGGAATGCGCAGTTGCGAGTCCTTGCCGTTGGCCGCTTCTTCCAGTGTGATCTCCATCGCATAGCTCAGATCGGCACCACGGAAGACCTGTCGTCCACCACCGCGGCCGGCCCGGCCTTGGCCGCCAAAAATGTCGCCAAAGATGTCACCAAATGCATCACCAAAACCACCAAAGCCTTCGGCACCGCCGCGCATGTTGGGGTCAACACCCGCGTGACCATGCTGGTCATAGGCCGCGCGTTTTTGCGGGTCCGACAACATCTCGTAGGCTTCTTTGCCTTCTTTGAACTTGGCTTCGGCTTCTTTGGCTTTGGCATCTTCGCCCTGATTGCGGTCAGGGTGGTACTTCATCGCCAACTTGCGATAAGCCTTTTTGATGTCATCGTCCGAGGCGTTTTTGGCAACGCCCAGCACTTCGTAAAAATCTCGTTTGGCCATGAGGCAATCCAACCGTTAGAACAAGAACGCCGCGAAGGCGATTCAGGGGGCTGAATCAGCTTGCGCGGCGGGACTGCGGCCAAGCCGCAGAGGGTGAGGTGTTAGCCCTTTTTGACTTCCTTGACTTCTGCGTCCACCACATTGTCGTCTTGCGGCTTGGCATCGGTACCGGCAGCACTGGCGCTGGCTGCAGCTTGCTGCGCTTGCATGTCGGCATAGACCTTTTCGCCCAGCTTCTGGCTGGCGGTCATCAGGGCTTCGGTCTTGGCTTCGATAGCGTCTTTGTCTTCGCCTTTCAAGGCTTCCTCGAGGTCCTTGGCTGCGGCTTCGATGGCTTCTTTCTCAGTCGCTTCGATCTTGTCACCGTGCTCGGTCAAGCTCTTCTTGACGCTGTGCACAGCGGCTTCGCCTGCGTTGCGGGCTTGCACGAGTTCGAGCTTTTTCTTGTCTTCCACCGCATTCAGCTCGGCGTCTTTCACCATCTGCTGGATCTCGGCTTCGGACAGGCCCGAGTTGGCCTTGATCGTGATCTTGTTTTCTTTGCCGGTGCCTTTGTCCTTGGCGCCCACGTGCAAGATGCCGTTGGCGTCGATGTCAAAAGACACTTCGATCTGGGGTGTACCGCGTGGGGCTGGCGGGATGCCTTCGAGGTTGAACTCGCCCAGCGCCTTGTTGCCGCTGGCGATGTCGCGTTCACCCTGGAACACCTTGATCGTCACGGCCGGCTGGTTGTCTTCGGCGGTTGAGAAGGTCTGTGCAAACTTGGTTGGGATGGTGGTGTTCTTGGTGATCATCTTGGTCATCACACCGCCCATGGTCTCAATGCCCAAAGACAAAGGCGTCACGTCCAGCAGCAGCACATCGGTGCGGTCGCCCGACAAGACCTGACCTTGAATCGCAGCGCCCACGGCCACAGCTTCGTCGGGGTTCACGTCCTTACGGGGCTCTTTGCCGAAGAACTCTTTGACCTTCTCTTGCACCTTGGGCATGCGGGACATGCCGCCCACCAAAATGATGTCGTCGATCTCGCCCACCGACACGCCAGCGTCCTTGATCGCCATGCGGCAAGGGGCGATGGTGCGCTCGATCAGCTCTTCCACCAACTGCTCGAGCTTGGCGCGGGTCAGCTTGATGTTCAGGTGCTTGGGGCCCGTGGCGTCGGCCGTGATGTAGGGCAGGTTGACGTCGGTCGAAGCCGAGCTCGACAGCTCGATCTTGGCTTTTTCAGCGGATTCTTTGAGGCGCTGCAGGGCCAGCACATCTTTGGCTAAGTCCACGCCGGATTCTTTCTTGAACTCGGCAATGATGAAATCGATGATGCGCTGGTCAAAGTCTTCACCGCCCAAGAAGGTGTCGCCGTTGGTGGACAAGACTTCGAACTGCTTTTCGCCGTCCACGTCGGCAATTTCGATGATGGACACGTCAAAGGTGCCGCCACCCAAGTCATACACGGCGATCTTGCGGTCGCCCTTTTCTTGCTTGTCCAGGCCAAAGGCCAAGGCTGCTGCGGTGGGTTCGTTGAT
Organism: Comamonadaceae bacterium; assembly: GCA_947458305.1. Classification (GTDB taxonomy): domain Bacteria; phylum Pseudomonadota; class Gammaproteobacteria; order Burkholderiales; family Burkholderiaceae_C; genus Limnohabitans_A. The sequence goes on along the minus strand of CANGZO010000017.1, from coordinate 13,271 downwards.
GATGCGCTTGACGTCCAGACCGGCAATGCGGCCAGCGTCTTTGGTGGCCTGGCGCTGAGCGTCGTTGAAGTAAGCGGGCACTGTGATCACGGCCTCGGTCACTTCTTCGCCGAGGTAGTCTTCGGCGGTTTTCTTCATCTTGCGCAGGATTTCAGCGCTGATCTGTGGGGGGGCCAGCTTGTTGCCGCGCACTTCCACCCAAGCGTCGCCGTTGTCGGCTTTGGCAATGGTGTAAGGCATCAGATCGATGTCTTTTTGGACTTCTTTTTCGGCGAACTTACGACCGATCAGGCGCTTGACCGCATACAGCGTGTTCTTGGGGTTGGTGACCGCTTGGCGCTTGGCCGATGCACCGACCAAAATTTCGCCGTCTTCTTGGTAAGCAATGATGGACGGTGTGGTGCGAGCGCCTTCGGCGTTCTCGATCACTTTGGTCGTGTTGCCTTCCATGATGGCCACGCACGAGTTGGTCGTGCCCAAGTCAATGCCAATGATTCTTCCCATTTTGATGCTCCGAAATTGAGTGAAAGTGTTGATGTTTTGTAATTGAGGCGGGGGCCGTGAATTTTCAAGTCCCCACACGCCAAAAGAGGTTTTGTTTATTTGGGGGCGGTCACTGTCACCAAAGCAGGGCGCAGAACGCGATCGGCAATTTGGTAGCCTTTTTGCAGTACCGAGACCACGGTGTTGGCTTCCTGTTCGGCAGGCACCACGCTGATGGCTTGGTGGTGGTGCGGATCGAATTTGGTGCCCGCAGGAGGGGCAATTTCGTGCACTTTGTTGCGTTCCAGCGCGCTTTTGAGCTGGCGCAAGGTGGCTTCAGAGCCTTCGCGGATTTGCTCAATCGTCACATTCGGAATGGCCAACCCGGCTTCCAGGCTGTCCAGCACGGGCAGCAGACTGTCGGCGAAACCCTCGACCGCGAACTTGCGTGCTTTGGCGATTTCGTCATCGGCGCGGCGGCGGGCGTTTTGCACATCGGCCTGTGCGCGCAGGTATTGGTCGGCCAAATCGGCGTTTTGGGCCTTCAGGTTGGCCAGTTCGGCTTGCGCATCGGCCAACGGGTCGGTGGCCGCCAAGGCAGCGGCCAACTCTTCTTCGCTTGGGGCAGGTGTTGGAGGGGTGTGTGTGGGTTCTGACATGAACAATGACCGCAAAAAATGTTGACCCCGGACAAATAGGGGCGTTAATTCAGGCTTCAAGAGGCGCTGAACAGAGGACATGATGGGCTCGGCCCCAAAAAAAACCCGCCGAACGGCGGGTGGGGCCGGTGCCTGGTGGGACTTGAATCAGTCCAGTGCCAGCAGTTCCACGTCGAACTTCAAGGTGGCGTTGGGGGGGATCACACCGCCAGCGCCGCGTGCGCCATAGCCCAACTCGGCCGGGATGATCAGGGTACGCTGACCGCCGACTTTCATGCCGGCCACGCCTTCGTCCCAGCCTTTGATGACCATGCCAGCGCCCAAGCCGAACACGAACGGGTCGCGGCGGTCACGGCTGGAGTCGAATTTGGCGCCTTGCTGGCCGTCTTTGTAGAGCCAGCCGGTGTAGTGCACGGTGACGTCTTGGCCCGCTGTGGCCACTTCGCCTTCACCAACGACGGTGTCTTCGTATTGCAGGCCGGATGGGGTGGTGTTCATGGAGAAGTTCCTGTCTGAAAAGGTCCGATGTCTTGAAAAGACGCCAGCATGTGAAAAACCCAAAATTATGCCAGTCCCCAGTGGGGGGCGATCAGGCCGTGCTGTGGCGCTTGGCCAGATCGTTCATCAAGGCGCGGATGCCGTAGCGCCATGGGGGTGCCAAGTCCGAGGTGGTGACCTGGTTGACCAAGGTACCCAGTTGCGGGGTGGAGACGCTGACCACGTCGCCCACCACATGGGTAAAGCCCTGGCCGGGGCCGTGGCGGTCTTGGGTGGGGGCGAACATGGTGCCCAAAAACAGCATCATGCCGTCGGGGTACTGGTGGTACTTGCCCATGGCCTGGCCCACCAGATCGAGCGGGTCGCGGCTGATCTGGCTGAGTGCACTGCTGCCTTGCATGACAAAGCCTTCGGGGCCTTGCACCTTGAGGCTCAGGTCGCACTGGCGCACGTCGTCGATGCCAAAGTGGCCGTCAAACAGGCGGATGAAGGGGCCAATCGCGCAACTGGCGTTGTTGTCTTTGGCTTTGCCCAGCAGCAAGGCGCTGCGGCCTTCAAAGTCACGCAGGTTCACGTCGTTGCCCAAGCTGGCCCCCACCACCTCGCCGCGCGAGTTGGCGGCCAGCACAATTTCGGGCTCGGGGTTGTTCCATTCGCTTTGGGGGTGAATGCCGACCAGGGCGCCGCTGCCGACCGCGCTCATGGGCTGGGCCTTGGTGAAGATTTCGGCATCGGGGCCGATGCCCACTTCCAGGTATTGCGACCACATGCCCTGGGCCAGCAGCACCTCTTTGAGTTGGGCCGATTCAGGGGAGCCGGGCACCACATTGCGCAGGTTGTCACCAATCACGGCCACCACCGCCTGTCGGACCGCTTCGGCGCGGCTGGCGTCGCCGCGGGCCTGCTCTTCGATCACCCGCTCGAGCATGCTGGCGACAAAAGTCACGCCAGCAGCCTTGACGGCTTGCAAGTCGCAGGGGGCCATGAACCAGGCTTGACCCTCAGCGCGCTGCGCCGCATCGCTGTGGGACAGCGCTTCGGCGGTGCGGGCCAGTATTTTGGCCTGACCCGAGGCCACATGGTCGCGGACCCGGGTGGCCACATCGGGCAAGTCCAACAAGGCACTGCAGGTGCTCGCCAGGCCTGACAAATCCAGCACCTCGAGGGGTGTGACGGCCACCACATGGGCGCCTTGACCGGGGACCCACAAACGGCCAATCAGCAAGGCTTGGTGCGCATCAACAGGCAGGCTGGTGTGTGACATGGTTCACGCTTTCGACAAATCAAAGGTAAATCTTTTGCAGCAGGCTCAGCAAAGTTTTGCGCTGTGCAGGTGTCAATTTGGCTGTTTTTTCGGCTTCCAGTTCGGTCGCCGTTTTTTCGGCTTGAGCCATCAAATCGAGGCCCTTGGGGGTGGCATGCAGACCCACGGCCCGACCATCGTGGGGGTGCGGTCTGCGCTCAATCAATCCCCGAGATTCGAGCGACTGAATCAGACCCACCAAATTCGGGGGCAACAAACTCAAGGTGTTACACAGTTGGCGCGAGGTCACACCCGGGTTGTGGCAAATGGTGGACATGACCGAAAAATCCACCGGTTTGAGTCCGTAGGGGGCCAGTCGCTCCAAAAAAACCTCGATGATGCTCAGCGCTGCCCGGCGGGCGTTGTAGCCCATCAGGGTCTGCAGGTAGCCGGTGTCCACCACCTCTACGGCGCAAGGCTCCGAATGTGAGGGAGGCAATTGACCACTGGCGTGGGTCACAGAAGATGGCGGTGTCGTTTTGGACGTGCGGGGCATGGTGGGCGAATTATGCCGCCGCTGTGCACTGCTGGACGATGATGAATGTGCGCATCTGGAATTCGGGCAGCACCCAGCTGCGCAGGGCTTGGGCTGGGGCACGCCAGCGTGTTGGGGCGTTGGGCGTGTTGTCGTCGACACCGGCTTCGATGCGCATCCAGGCCCAGTCCATCAGCACCAGCGCCACGGCGCGAAGGTAGTCGTCGGCCACTCGGTAGGCCAGGGCTGCGTCTTGTGGGGCGGCTTTGACAATTTGTGCGGTGATGGCGCGCAGGGTCTGAATGCGTGCGCCAGCCTGTGTGCTGGCTTTGGCCCCCGGCGGCAAGTCGGCTTGCAGGCTGTCGAGCAGGGCATTCATGCCGCTGCCGCCATCGGCCAGCACCTTGCGCACCAAGAGGTCAATCGCCTGGATTTCGTTGGTGCCTTCGTAAATCATGGCCACACGCGCGTCGCGCACGATCTGCTCAATGCCCCATTCGCGCACATAGCCGTGGCCGCCAAAGACCTGCAGGCAGTCGCTGCCGCCGTGAAAGGCCTGGTGCGTGAAGACCGACTTCATGACGGGTGTGACCAGCGCGCACCAGCGCTGGGCGGCAGCTTGCGCAGCCGCATCGGGGCTGTGTTTGATCAGGTCGAGTTCGAGCGCGGTGCGGTAGGCCAGCACGCGACCGGCATCGATCCAGGCGCGCTGCGTGTCCAGAATGCGGCGCATGGCGGGGTGTTCAGCGATGAAGTCAGCTTCCGCTGCCGACTTGCCTTTGCCGGGGGCGCGCATTTGGCGGCGCTCTTGCGAATAGGCGTCGGCCTTTTGCCAAGCGGCGTCCAGCAGACCAATGCCTTGCAGGGCCACATGCAGGCGGGCGGCGTTCATCATCACGAACATGGCGTTCAGGCCCTTGCCCGGCTCGCCCACTATGGAAGACACCGCTTCGTCAAAACGCATCACGCAAGTGGGGCTGCCGTGCAAGCCCATTTTTTCTTCGATCCGGTCGCAGTGCACCCGGCTGCGTGAGCCGTCGGGGTAGAACTTGGGCACCAAAAACAGAGACAGACCTTTGGGGCCGGCAGGCGCATCGGGCAGGCGCGCCAGCACCAGGTGCACGATGTTGTCGGTGAGATCGTGCTCGCCACCCGAGATGAAAATCTTGGTGCCGCTGACAGCGTATTGGCCATCGGGCAGTGGGACCGCCTTGGTGCGGGCCAGGCCCAGGTCAGAGCCGGCATGCGGCTCGGTCAGACACATGGTGGCCAGCCATTCCCCGGTGGCCACTTTCTCTAAGTATTGCGCTTTGAGTTCGTCGCTGGCGTGGTGCTTGATGCATTCGTAAGCGCCGTGCAGCAAGCCGGGTGCCATGGTCCAGCCGTGGTTGGCCGCGCTCAGCATTTCGTAGAGCATGGCTTCGAGCACCGTGGGCAGACCCTGACCACCGTCTTCGGCGCTGGATGCCAATGCAGGCCAGCCCGATTGCCAGAAGGACTGGTATGCAGCCTTGAAGCCGGGCGGCATGGTGACCACGCCGTCTTGCCATTGGGCACCGATTTCGTCGCCATCGCGGTTGAGTGGGGCGATGACCTCGCCCACAAACTTGCCCGCCTCATCCAGTACCTGCTGCATCAAGTCGATGTCCACCTCGGCAAAGGCGGGCAGGGCTTGCAATTGGGCAGGCGCGTTCAAAACGCGTGACAGCAAAAAATGCATGTCGTCGGTGCGGGTTTTGTAGGTGTTCATGATCGACCGGGGCTTTGGGCGTGTGATGGTGGCGGGTGTGCTGGCCTCAGCCTCAGCTGCACAAAGCCTTGATGTCTTCGGGCACAGGAATCGCTTTGATGCGGTCGGGGTCTTCGGGGTGCTTGATGCAAAAGGCTCGCACTTCGGTGCCTTCGCACAGCAAGGTGTCGCCCCGCATCACCACGTGTTTGTGCACAAACACTTTCTCGCGCCACTCCTGCACGCTGGTGTGCACTTGAATGGTTTCGCCGTAGGTGGCGGGGCGGATGAATTTGGTGTTGATCTCCAACAGCGGCGTGCCGATGATGCCGCGCGTCTTGACCAGCTCGCGCCAAGGCAAGATGCCGCATTTCATGAAGAAGTTCAGCGATGACGCGTCCATCCACTTGGAAAAATTGGGGAAGAAGACGATGCCTGCGGGGTCGCAGTCACCAAACACCACCTGCACGTCGTAAACAACGGTTTTGCTCATGATTGACTTTCAGCGAGGGGCCATGCGCAGCGCGCCATCGAGGCGAATGACTTCGCCGTTCAGGTGGTCGTTGTGCACGATGTGGCAGGCCAGTTCGGCAAATTCGCTGGGCTTGCCCAGGCGCGCGGGGAAGGGGATGCTGGCCGCCAAAGATTGCTGCACCGGTTCGGGCAAGCTGGCCAACAAAGGGGTCTTGAACAGGCCGGGCGCGATGGTGCACACGCGGATGCCGTGTTGCGCCAGATCGCGCGCCATGGGCAGCGTCATGCCCACCACGCCGGCTTTGGAGGCGCTGTAAGCCTGCTGGCCCACTTGTCCGTCAAAGGCCGCGACCGAGGCGGTGAAAACCATCACACCGCGCGCACCGTCTTCTATGGGGTCGAGCTTGCTGCAGGCTTCGGCAAACAAACGCGCTGCGTTGTAGGTGCCGATCAGGTTGACGTTGATGACCTTGGCAAACTCGTCCAGGGGCGCGGCTTTGCCGTCTTTGCCGACCACGCGCTTGGCGGTGCCAATGCCTGCGATCTGCATCAGGATGCGGGCGGGGCCATGTGCGGCGGCGGCCGTTTGAATAGCTTGGGCCATGCTGTCTGCATCGCTCACGTTGCAGTGAACAGCAACGCCGCCAATCTCGGCTGCCACGCGCTCGGCGTTGGCCATGTTCAGGTCGAGCACCGCGACCTTGGCGCCGAGCCTTGCCAGTTCGCGTGCTGTGGCCTCGCCGAGGCCCGAGCCGCCGCCGGTGACCAATGCTGCTTGTCCTTGAATGTTCATTTCAATTCCTTTTGATGTCGTTTTTTTGCAGGAGCCCACCCTGTGGGCGATTGACTTTCAGGTCGTGTGCCACGCCCATCGCCCACGGGGTGGGCTCCTACCTGGGGGTCATGCGGCTTCGGGGTTCTCGATCAAGAGCGCAATGCCTTGCCCGCCGCCGACACAAGCGCTGGAGATGCCCCAGCGCAAGCCGCTGCGTTGCAATTCACGCGCCAGTGTGATGGTCAGGCGCACGCCGGTCGCAGCCAAAGGGTGGCCGAGCGCAATCGCGCCGCCGTTGACGTTGAGCTTGGACAAATCCAGGCCCAGCTCGCGGCCCACGGCCAGGGTTTGCGCGCCTTGGGCTTCATTGATTTCAAAACGGCCAATGTCGGAGAGTTTCAGGCCCGTGCGCTCGAGCAGCAAACGAATGGCGGGAGCAGGGCCAATGCCCATGATCTCGGGCGGCACGCCCACGGCCGCAGCGGCCACCACGCGGGCGATCGGTTTTTTACCTTGGGCTTTTGCATAGACACCGGAGGTGACCACACAAGCGGCTGCCGCATCGACCAGGGCCGAGCTGTTGCCACCGGTTTGCACACCGCCTTCGTACACGGGCCTGAGCTTGCCCAACACCTCAGCAGGCGAGATACGCGGGTGGGTGTCGGCACTGACCTCGGTCACTTTGCCTTGCAGCTTGATGCCGCGAGGGATGTAGCCTTCAAGCTCAAACTTTTCAGTGACCACGGGCACGATCTCGCCCGCATGAAACCCAGCGGCCTGAGCGGCCACGGCTTTGGCGAACGAGTCGGAGGCGAACTGGTCCACCTCTTCGCGGGTGATGCTGTATTTTTTGGCCAGGTTCTCAGCCGTCTGGATCATGTTGATCCCTGCAGCCGGGTCTTTCAGGGCTTCCCACATGAAGTCCTTGAAGCCCACCGGCGCGCCCAGCTTGAAGCCGGTGCGGTGGTCAAAGGCAGCGATCGGGTTGCGCGTCATGCTCTCGGTACCGACCACCAGCGCGGCCTCGCACACGCCCGCTTCAATCTGCTCGCCCGCTTGGCGAAACAGCTCAAAGCCTGTGCCGCAAATGCGCTGCACCATGATGGCAGGCACCTCTTGCGGCACCCCAGCGTAAAGGCCGATGTGGCGCGGCAGCACAAACTGATCGAAGTCACCAGGGGCCATGTTGCCGGTGATGACCGAGCCGATCTCGGTGGGGGCGATGCCTGCCCGCTTCAAAGCTGCACGAGCGGCCTTGATGCCCAGGTCGGTGGGCGAGATGTGGCCCAGGGCGCCGCAGTAATCGACCATGGGTGTGCGCACGCCCTCGTGCATCCACACATCGGCAAACGCGTTGAAAAATCCTTTGGAGCTCATGGTTCTCTTTCTATGTTCTGTAGGAGCCCACCCCGTGGGCGATCGCCTTCGGTGTGTCCAGCGGCTCATCGCCCACAGGGTGGGCTCCTACATGGGGGTCATTGGGGTTTGAGGATGTTGGGCAAGCCATCTGCGTGCAAAGCGGCCACCATGTCGGCCCGGTGCGCGAGCACCGAGCGCTGGTTGATCGAGCCCTTGTCGGTGATCTCGCCCTTGTCGATGGTGGGCGGCTCACTCAACAGGCAAAGGCGGGCAATGCGGTTGGCGCTGCCGGTGGCGGTTTTGGCCAGATCATTCACGATGTCCTGGAATTTCGCGAGCACGGCGGGCGAGGCCAACACCTCGGCCAAAGACGCGCCAGCGGGCAAGTCGCACAAGCTGCGCACGGCTGCTGTGGGGAAAATCATCGCGCCCACTTCGGTGAGGTTGATGCCGGTCAGAACAGCGTCTTGGATGTAGGGCGCCCCCAAAGAGATGATCTTGGCCCGCAGAGGGCCCACGCTGACGAATGTGCCCGTGGCCAGCTTGAAGTCCTCGGCAATCCGGCCGTCAAACTTGAGGCCCAAGTGCGGGTTGGCCTCGTCAATCCACTGGACGGCATCGCCAGTTTTGAAAAACCCTTCTTCGTCAAAAGCGTCCGCTGTTTCTTGCGGCGCGCGCCAATAGCCTGGGGTGACGTTGGGGCCACGGTAGCGCACCTCGGTTTTGCCATCCGTGTCCACCAGTTTCAGCGCCATGCCTGGCGTCGGCACGCCCAGGTCGCCCGCCTTGACGTTGGGGTTGGTCACAAAAATGCCAAAGGGTCCGGATTCGGTCATCCCTAAGCCGGTGGTCATGACGATGCGCTCGCCGACTTCGCGCTCTTGCGATTCGTACAGGCTGTCCCAAATCGGCTGGGCCAGGGCTGCGCCTGCATAGAAAAACATTTGTACCCGCGACAGCAATGTTTTGCGCAGCGCATCGTCGGTTTTCATGGCACTGGCAATCGCATCGAAGCCTGTGGGTACGTTGAAATACACCGTGGGGGCGATTTCGCGCAGGTTGCGCAGGGTCTCGTGGATGAGGGTCGGTGTGGGCTTGCCGTCGTCGATGTACAAGGTGCCGCCGTGGAACACCGTCATGCCAAAGTTGTGGTTGCCGCCAAAGGTGTGGTTCCATGGCAGCCAGTCCACCAAGACCAATTCTTGTTCGGCCAACACGGGCATGGACTGGGCCATTTGCCGCTGGTTGGAACACCACAGGCGTTGCGTGTTGATCACGGCTTTGGGCAGTTTGGTGGAGCCGCTGGTGAACAAGAACTTGACGATGGTGTCCGGGCCCGTGGCCGCGATCGCTGCGTCCACTTGGGCGGTGGCTGAGGTAGCGCACAGGCTTTCAAAACGGGTGACTTCTCGGCCCGCCACACCGCCATCAACCATCACCACTTCCATGTCTGGGCTCACGGTGGCTGCAATCGCTTTGGCGTAGCGTGCGTCCGATGCAAACACCAAGCCGGGTGTGACGGTGCGCAGCACGTGCTTGAGTTTGTCGTAGTCCACGCTGACCAAAGAGTAGGGCGGAGAGGTGGGCACAAAAGGCACACCAGCCACCATGCAGCCCAAAGCCAGCAAGGCGTGTTCGAGGCTGTTTTCGCTCAGGATGACCACGGGCCGCTCGGCGCTCAAGCCCCGGTCAATCAGGCCTTGTGCAATGCAGCGTGCGGTGTGCCAAGCCTGCCCGTAGCTCAGGTGCTTCCAGTCGCCCCAAGTCCCATCGGCTTGCGGGACACGCCGCGCCATGAAGGTGTGTTGGGGCTTGACTTGGGCCCAATGCTGCAGCCGGTCGGTCAGCCGGTCGGGGTAGTCTTGCAGCGCTTGGTCGGCTTGCACATAACGGGTGCCGGGCGGCCCATCTTGGATGGTGACGCGTGTGACGCCGAATTTCAGGGGCCTGAATTGGGTGTTGCTCATGGGGTCGGTGCCTTGGTTGGGCTGTGTGATCAGCTTTTTTGGACCTTCGCCGCTTTGCCTTCCAGGAAGGCGCGCACGCGGGCTTTGGCCTCGGGGGCGGCTTGGGCGATCGAGGCCATCAGCGCTTCGGTGAACAAGCCATGGTCGGCGGGTTGCTCGGCAATGCGGGGCATGGCGTGTGTGAGCGCAAAGTTGGTCAGCGGGGCGTTGGTGGCGATGCGCGTGGCCAACTCGATGGCCTTGTTAAGAGCCGTGCCGGTGGGTACCCGGTATTGGGCAAAACCCACGCGTTCCCCCTCTTGCGCGTCGTACACGCGGCCGGTGAGCATCATGTCGACCATGCGCGCGGTGCCAATCAGTTTGGGCACGCGCACCGAGCCACCGCCGCCCACAAAAATGCCGCGTGTGCCCTCTGGCAAAGCGTAGAAAGTGCTGTCGTCGGCCACGCGGATGTGGCTGGCGCTGGCCAGCTCCAGGCCGCCGCCCACCACCGCGCCATGCAGTGCGGCCACAACAGGCACACGGCCTTGTTCGACCGCGTTCAGGGCCACATGCCAACCGCGTGAGTGGTGGATGCCTTCGCCCGCATCGCGCTCTTTGAGCTCCGACAGGTCGAGCCCGGCGCAAAAGTGGTCGCCTTCACCGTGGATCACGGCTGCGCGCGCCTCAGGGGGCAGATTTTGGAAAACATCGCGCAGCGCTTCGATGAGGCCATCGTTCAGGGCGTTGCGCTTGGCTGGGCGGCACAAGCGAACCACAGCCACAGCCCCTTGCATGTCAAGGGCTACGCCGTTGGCGGCGGCGCGCTCAAGGATGGGGTTGGAGGCGAGAGAGGGAGAGGGGGTCATTCATGGCTCCGGGGAATGCTTGGCACGGGGGTCAATAAAGTTATTCTTGATAACCATATTGTCCTTACATGGATGACGCTTTGATCTAGGGGATTTCCCTTGGTTTCGGGCCCCATGGGGTGAGCCAGATGGCAGCTGCGGTCAGGACACCATAGGCCACCATGGCCACGGCCACCAGCATGTAAAAGCTGTCTGCTGTGCCTTGGTTTTGGGCCAGCACATAGCCAGCGCCAGCCACCAACACCAGCCTTGCCGTGCCCGCCAAAACCGGTCCGATCACCTGTCCAGCGCCTTGTGATGCAAAGTACAAGGTCAAGCCCAGGCCAAAAAAGGCAAAGGCGGGGCCGGCTGTCACCAAGTATTGCCGCGCAAAACCCAGCACGACTTCGTCTTGGGTGAACATCCGGGCCCACAGGTCCGGGGCCAGCGTGACCACGGCGCCAATCATGCCCAAATTGAAGGCCGATACGCCGCCTGCCGTCCAGGCCACTCGACGTGCGCGGTCCACTTGGCCAGCGCCCATGGCCATGCCCACCATGGGCACCGCTGCCACACCGATGCCAAAAGCGATCGGAATCAACAAAAACTCCAAGCGCTGCCCAATGCCGTAACCCGCTAACGCTTCGGTGCCTTGTTGCGCCAGCAGACCCGTGAAAATCAAAATAGCCAACACCGACTGCACCGGCGACAGACAGGCGATCGCGCCCACTTTGAGGATGTCTGCAAACATGTTTTTTTGCAGCGCAAAGCGCTGCACTTTCAGGCCCAAGCGCCCACGCCCCTGTATCAAGTAAACCAAAAAGTAGGCCACCCCGGCCGCAGTGGCCACCACGTGCCCCCACGCCACGCCCACCATGCCCATGGAGGGCACAGGGCCTGCGCCCAAACCCCACACGCCGCCCAGCACGATTTGCAAAACGGCGGTCGCCACCAGCACCACCGAAGGGGTTTTCATGTTGCCCGTGCCCCGCAAAACCGAGGCCAATGTGTTGAGCAACCACACCAACACAGCCCCGGAAAACAAGACCTGGCCATATTGAACAGCTTCTTGCAGGACCGCGTCTTGGCCGCCCAGCAGCGCATAAAAGTGGGGCCCTCCCCAGACCATGACAAGGCTGTACAACAGGCCTGCACCCAGGCCAATCACCAAGGCATGCTGCACCAAGGTGTGGGCGCGAACCAGGTCGCCTGCGCCCAAGGCCCGGCTGATGGCCGCCGACACGCCGCCACCCATGGCGCCGGCCGACATCATCTGTGTGAGCATGGCAAACGGAAAGACCAAGGCCATGGCCGCCAGCGGCGCCGTGCCCAGCCGGCCCACGTAATAAATCTCGGCCACGCCCACCAGCACCGACATGGCCATGGCCAGCACATTGGGAGTGGCCAAGCGCAGCAAGGTGGGCAAGATGGGGGCGGTCAACAGCCGCTGCAAATCGGGGTGTGCCCCGCTCACAGTCCAGGCTCCTGCGCAGCCGCAACGGGTGTTTGCAGCAGCTGGTCCATGGGCCACTGCAGCAACTCGGCCAACCGGCAGACCACCCAACGTGCCTCCAAGGGGGTGACCACGGCTGGAGACGTCAACAAGCCGGTTTCGCATTGCAGCAGCACCAAATCTTCGGTGATGCCCAACGTGAACTGGAGGTTGGCGGCTTTTTCAGTCAGCAAGTTGGCCAAGTCCTCGCACAACTCGTAGCGCCCTGCCAGGTCGCGTTGACCCAAGGTGGGTTTGATCTTGCCGGGTGGCACATACAAAGCCATGAATGAGGGTGGGATGTCGATCTGGAATTCGTGGGTCATGTGGATTGGCGTGTGCAAGGGGTGAATTAACGCACAGACGGTTCGGCATCGATCTTTTTTAATCCAAACCGTCGTGGCTTCGCGGGTCAACCGATCTTTTCTATGCCGTGGCCATGGCAGGCGTTTTTTTCCATTGAAAGGATTTTTTATGCGACATTTTTCTATCCATGCCTTGGCTTTCGGAGTCTTGGCGGTGTGTGCTACCCAGGTCTGGTCGCAAAAAACGAGCGGCCCTAAAACGCGCGAGCAAGTGCGCATCGAACTGATGGACGCCATTCGTACAGGCAATCTTCCGGCCAACGATGACTCTGGGCGCATGCTCAATGAGGTCAACCCTTCTGCCTATCCGGCCAAAACCGTAGAGCCTTGCAAAACACGCGAACAGGTGCGGGCCGAACTGGCTGAAGCACAGCGCACGGGCAATATCCTGGCCAACGATGACAGTGGTTGCATGCTCAATGAGATCAACCCTTCTGCCTACCCACCCAAGCCCGCAGTGGCATGCAAAACACGTGATCAAGTGCGGGCTGAGTTGGAAGAAGCGCGCCGCACGGGCAATATGCCTGCCAGTGACGACAGCGGCTGCATGCTCAGAGACATGTACCCAGACCTGTATCCCAAAAAATAAGCGGGTTCCAGGTCGAGGGTGGCCACTGCTGTCTAGACCAGCAGTTGCCACCCCAGACCGATGGCTGTGCAAAGGGCCAGCAGCTGGACAATGCTCAGCGCCTGTTTGATCAACAGCCAAGTGGCCAAGACCGTGAGCGCCACTGCCGCCAGATCGGGCAGCATGTGCCAGCCGCCGGGCAACCAGGTTTGCCGGGCAAACACGCCCGCCAAGTGCACGATCACACCGATCACAGCGGCCATGATGCCTTGCAGCGGCCCTGCCAACGAGGGCATT
>CANGZO010000016.1 GCA_947458305.1 Comamonadaceae bacterium | reverse complement strand
TACCCCGCTTGGCCAGCCAACAAGAACAGTTTTTGTTGGACGTGATGAAGGAATACCGTGACAAACCCGGCCCTGGCCGCGACACGGTGATGGCCGCGGCCTTGTATGGCATCAACGATGCGCAACTCAAGGACTTGGCGCACTTTTTCGCACACACGCGCTAGAGGGGTGGGAGCAAAAAAAGGGACAATGGGCAGCCTTGCCCATTCGTCCCATTTTTGATTCTGCACACCCATGAACCAGCCTCCGGCATTTCAACGCGCCCCCCGACCTGAAGGCAAAGGCGAAGCCGCTGCGCCCGGCGGCACCTCAAGATTGAACAAGCGCATGGCCGAGCTGCGCATGTGCTCGCGCCGCGAAGCCGATGCCTGGATCGAACAAGGCTGGGTCAAGGTCAATGGCCTGCCCGCCAGCATGGGCCAGCAAGTCACGCTGTCGGACCGCATCACCATCGACAAGGCGGCCGAACAACAGCAAGACCGTCAAGTGACCATCTTGCTGCACAAGCCCATGGGCTATGTGAGCGGTCAGGCCGAAGACGGGCATGAACCGGCCATCACGCTCATCAACCCACGCAGCCACTGGGGGGGCGACCCGTCCAAGCTGCGCTTCACCCCGCCGCATCTGCGCGGCTTGGCCCCGGCCGGGCGCCTGGACATCGACTCCACCGGATTGCTGGTGCTGACGCAAGACGGCCGCGTGGCGCGTCAGCTGATCGGTGAAGACTCGGAGATGGAAAAAGAATATTTGGTGCGCGTGGCCTACACCGGCCACGAAAACACCGCCGCCGCCACCGCCGCATCAGCCACCTATGGGGGTAAAGCCAACCAGCTCACCACCATTGGCGACTTCGACCGGGTCAGCGCCAATGTGCAAGCCGTGTTCCCCAAGGCGCTGCTGGAGCGCCTGCGCCATGGCCTGAGCCTGGACGGCAAACCCCTGAAGCCCGCCAAGGTGGACTGGCAAAACCCCGAGCAGCTGCGCTTTGTGCTGACCGAAGGCAAAAAGCGCCAGATCCGCCGCATGTGCGAGCAAGTGGGCCTGAAGGTCGTGGGCCTCAAGCGCATCCGCATGGGCGGCGTGCAGCTGGGACAAATGCCGGCGGGTACCTGGCGATATTTGGGGCCGAACGAGTCGTTTTGACCTCTTGAAATCCAACCACAACGCCCCAAGCTGTGGGGCGTTCTTGTTTTCTGACTTTTTTACTGTTGAACCGCTATGAGCAAACAAACCCATGCCTTTCAGGCCGAAGTCGCACAACTGCTGCACCTGGTTACCCACTCGCTGTACTCCAACCAAGAGATCTTTCTGCGCGAACTGATCTCGAATGCTTCCGACGCTTGCGACAAACTGCGCTTTGAGGCGCTGAACAACACGGCCCTGTACGAAGACGCACCCGACCTGCAGGTGCGTTTGTCCTTCGACAAAGCGTCCAAGACACTCACGATCACCGACAACGGCATCGGCATGACCGCGCAAGAAGCCATTGACCACCTAGGCACGATTGCCAAGAGCGGCACCAAGGACTTCATGAGCAAGCTGAGCGGTGACCAGAAGTCGGATGCGCAGCTGATCGGCCAGTTCGGTGTGGGCTTTTATTCGGGCTTCATCGTGGCCGACAAGATCACCGTCGAAACCCGCCGCGCTGGCACAACGCCCGCTGAAGGCGTGCGCTGGATCAGTGGTGGCACGGGCGACTTTGAGGTCGAGACCATCACCCGCGCTGATCGCGGCACCAGCGTGATCCTGCACCTGCGCGAAGAAGCGCTGG
This sequence comes from Comamonadaceae bacterium, assembly GCA_947458305.1. Taxonomy (GTDB): domain Bacteria; phylum Pseudomonadota; class Gammaproteobacteria; order Burkholderiales; family Burkholderiaceae_C; genus Limnohabitans_A. The sequence continues at coordinate 15,751 of CANGZO010000016.1, read as the reverse complement.
AATACGCCAACACTTGGAAGCTCAAGGAAATCGTCGGCAAATACTCTGACCACATCAGCCTGCCCATCTTGATGGAAAAGGAAGAGTGGAAAGACGGCGAGCTGATCGACCCGAGCAACGAAGAAGCGGGCCGCAAACCTGGCGGCATGGTCAAGACCGGCGAGTGGGAAACCATCAACAAAGCCAGTGCCCTGTGGACCCGCCCCAAGAAAGACATCAGCGACGAGCAATACGCCGATTTCTACAAACAGATCAGCCGTGACTTTGAAGCTCCGCTGACCTGGACCCACAACCGCGTGGAAGGCAGCACCGAATACACCCAGCTGCTCTACATCCCATCCAAAGCCCCGCAAGACCTGTGGAACCGCGACAAAAAAGCGGGCATCAAACTGTATGTGAAGCGTGTGTTCATCATGGACGAAGCCGAGGCGCTGATGCCCAGCTATCTGCGCTTTGTGAAGGGCGTGGTGGACTCGGCCGATCTGCCGCTGAACGTGAGCCGCGAGCTGCTGCAAGAAAGCCGCGACGTGAAAGCCATCCGCGAAGGCTGTACCAAGCGCGTGCTGTCGATGCTGGAAGATTTGGCCAAACACGACAAAGCACCAGAAAGCACAGACGGTTTGACTGATGCGACTACCGAAGGGGTCTCTGATGTTTTAAGCGAAGAAGACAAAGCCCAACTCGGCCAATATTCCAAGTTCTACGCCGAGTTCGGCGCGGTGCTGAAAGAAGGCCTGGGCGAAGACTTTGGCAACAAAGACCGCCTGTCCAAGCTGCTGCGTTTTGCATCGACCACCAGCGACACCGTGAGCGTGAGCTTTGCCGACTACAAAGCCCGCATGAAAGAAGGCCAGGACGCGATTTACTACATCACCGCCGACACCCTGGCGGCTGCCAAGAACAGCCCGCAGCTCGAAGTCTTCAAGAAAAAAGGTATCGAGGTCTTGCTGATGACCGACCGCGTGGACGAGTGGGCGCTGAACTTTGTGCACGAGTTCGACGGCACCCCGCTGCAAAGTGTGGCCAAGGGCGCGTTTGACCTGGGCAAGCTGCAAGACGAAGAAGAGAAGAAAGCCGCCGAAGACGCGGCCGAAACCTTCAAGCCCGTGCTGGCCAAGCTCAAAGAAGCCCTCAAAGACAAAGCCGAAGACGTGCGGGTGACCAGCCGCTTGGTGGACAGCCCCGCCTGCTTGGTGGTGACCGATGATGGCATGAGCATGCAACTGGCCCGCATGCTCAAACAAGCCGGTCAACAAGCACCCGAAGTCAAGCCCGTGCTGGAGGTCAACCCCGAACACGCGCTGGTCAAAAAGCTTGACGGCTCGGTCCACTTCCACGACCTGGCCCACATCTTGTTTGACCAGGCCCTGCTGGCCGAAGGCGGCTTGCCTGCTGACCCCGCGGCTTATGTGAAGCGGGTCAACGCCTTGCTGAGCTGATCGACAAGCAACGAGCAAAAAGCCCCGCCGGACTCGCGTCTGGAGGGGCTTTTTTGACTCAACACGGACAGAACTTAAACCACCAGTGGCGCTTCCTGCATCTGCTCGACTTGCTCTTGCAGCATCAGCACCTGGCCACGCCAATAGTCGGGGGTACCAAACCACGGAAAGTTGACCGGGAAAATCGGGTCTTCCCAACGCCGCGCCAGCCAGGCGCTGTAATGGATCAAACGCAGCGTGCGCAGCGGCTCGATCAGCTTCAGTTCAGCGCGGTCGAAGTCACGCACCTGCTCATAGCCATCGAGCAAAGCCGACAGTTGCTGAGTGCGCTGCGCCCGTTCGCCCGACAGCAGCATCCACAGGTCTTGCACGGCTGGGCCCATGCGGGCGTCGTCCAGGTCCACAAAGTGCGGGCCACCACCGGGCAGCTCAGCAGGTGTCCACAAGATGTTGCCCGGGTGGCAGTCGCCGTGCAGGCGAATCAGGCAGCGTTCCGACGCACCTTCCGCCATTTTTTCTTGCACCAAGGCCAGCGCCGCCGCAAAAGCTTCACGCCATTCGCGCTCGACTTCCAGCGGAATCATCTGGTGCTTTTGCAGCCACGCGGCGGGCTCGAGCGCAAAGGTCTGCACATCGAGCGTGGGGCGGTGAGCAAAAGGCTTGGCGGCACCCACGGTGTGGATGCGGGCCAGAAAACGGCCGATCCATTCGAGCACCTCAAAGTCATCGAGCTCGGGCGCACGGCCACCGCGCAAAGGGCTGACTGAAAAATCGAACCCAGCGCTTTGGTGCAGGGTCTGACCGTTGAGCACCATCGGTGGTACCACAGGGACTTCAGCCGCCAGCAACTCAGCGGCAAAGTCGTGTTCTTCCTGAATCTGTGCCCGGCTCCATCGTCCAGGCCGGTAAAACTTGAGCACCACCGCCGAGCTGCCTTGAACCGGCTCGTCCAAGTGCGCACGGTAGACGCGGTTTTCGTAAGAGCTGAGCGCCAGCAAACGGCCATCGGGCCACAGGCCCAGATCGGTCAGGGCGTCCATCACCCGGTCGGGGGTGAGTTCGGCGTAGGGGTGCAAGGCGTGGGCATCGGTCATGCACCGATTGTGGCGCACGCCTGACGCTCACTGACCGCTAAAGCGTGCGGCTCGTTTTTCGACAAACGAGCGCACACCCTCAGCCGCGTCTTCCGACTTGGACAGGCGCTGCTGCACCGGCAAAAAATCGTGCATGGCCACCAGCGGGCCGTGCTCCACCGCTTTGAGCACGTTTTGCCGCGTGGCCACCACCGCCAGCGGCGCTTGTGCGGCGATCAACTCGGCAATCCGCATGGACTCGGCCAACAGCCCCGCCGCCGGGACCACCTTTTGCACAAAGTTCAGTCGCAGGGCTTCGGCGCTGTCGAACACATCGCCGGTGAGCAAATGCAAAAGCGCATTGCCCGAACCCGCACGCTCGGCCATGCGCAGCGTGGCTCCGCCCGTGGCCATGATGCCGCGCTGCACCTCCAGTTGGGAAAAACGACAGTCGTCGGCCGCCACAACGATGTCAGCCGCCAGCATCAATTCAATGCCCAGCGTGTAGGTGATGCCCTGCACCGCCACCACCATCGGTTTGGTGCGCCGGCGGTATCCGTCCATGCCCAAATTAAGCGGGTCAACCAAGCCCAGCGGCACAGCTTTTTCGCCGCGTTGCATGAGCGGCGCGATGGTGGGCAAGTCCAGCCCGGCCGTGAAATGATTGCCCGCCGCGCACAGCACGCCCACGCGCAGCTCGGGGTCGTCGTCGAGCCGGGTGTAAGCCTCGCCCAGCTCACGGAACATTTTGGGCGTGAAGCCGTTGCGCTTGGCTGGGCGGTTGATGCAAATTTGCAGGACTGCGCCGTGCACGGTGCAGTCGATCTGGCCTTCGGAGTGGGGGATGGTGTTCATGGCAGGGATGTTAGGCCGTCCATCACCCTGCACACGTTCACCGAAGTGACAAGCTCAGTACTTGTAAACGCCCTGCCCGGTCTTGCGGCCCAAACGGCCTGCGGCGACCATTTCTTTGAGCAGCGGGCTAGGGCGGTACTTGCTATCGCCGAACTCCTTGAGGTAGACCTCCATCACAGCCAAACACACATCGAGGCCAATCATGTCGGCCAGCGCCAGCGGGCCAATGGGCTGGTTGCAGCCGAGCTTCATGCCCGCGTCGATGGCTTCGGCTTCGGCCAAGCCCTCGCCCAGCACAAAGAAGGCTTCGTTGATCATGGGCACCAAGATGCGGTTGACCACAAAGCCGGGGGCGTTCTTGACGGTGATGGGGGTCTTACCCAGGGCCAGCGCCATGTCGTGCACCGCGTCGTGTGTGGCGTCGCTGGTCTGCAGGCCGCGAATGATTTCAACCAGCGCCATCATGGGCACGGGGTTGAAGAAGTGCATGCCAATGAAGCGGTCAGCGCGCTGCGTGGCGGCGGCCAGCTGGGTGATGGAGATCGACGAAGTGTTGGACGCGATGATGACGTTGGGGGCAAGCAGGCCGTCGAGCTGCTTCAAGATCTTGACCTTGAGTTCGTGGTTTTCGGTGGCGGCTTCGATCACCAGCTGCGCGCCCTTCAGGTCGTCGTAGTTGCTGGAGCCTTTAATACGGGCCAGGGCTGCAGCCTTGTCGGCCTCGGTGATCTTTTCTTTGTTGACCAAGCGGTCCAGACTCTTGGTCACGCTGGCCAGGCCCTTGGCCACAGCCGCGTCAGAAATATCAACCATCACGACGTTGATGCCAGAGACGGCGCACGCCTGTGCAATGCCATTGCCCATGGTGCCTGCGCCAATGATGCCTACGGTCTGGATGCTCATGTTGTTCGCTCCTTCGAAATGGGTGGGAAAACTTAAAACAAGGATCTTACCGGGCTCAACCCCCAACTCAGAAGCGGCGCTGCGCCTCCAGGCCCACCAAGAGCTTGCGGCCCAGACCGGGCTCGAAGAAACGGCTGTTGCCATCGTTGACGATGACCGAGCCCACATGGCGGCGGTCGGTCAGGTTGTCCACCCGAATGAACTCGCGCAGCGTCCAATCGCCCCGGTCTTGCTTGAAATGCACGCCCAAGTTGAACAGGGTGTGGCCAGCCGCCGAATCGCTGTTTCGGTCGTTCACCATCACACCACCCACATGGCGTGTCTCAAAAATCACACGGCTGCCGGCCCAACCCGTGTCCCAGGCGGCTTGCACAAACGCTTGTTGCATGGGCAAGCCGGGAATGCGGTTGCCTGCGGGTACGGTCACCTGGGGGTTCTCGACTGTTGGGCAACCTGTTGAAACACAGGTTTTGAAAGCGTCCAGGTATTCAGCCTGCATCCAAGTGAGCGCAGAAACTAGGCTGAAAGGGCCATGGCGCCAATCGCCCGACAACTCTAAACCTTGGCGTTGCGTCCGGCCTGCATTTTGAAAAGTGGTGCGCCCCCCCGTGTTGTTCTGCACGACGATCTCGTCATTGGTACGGATGTCAAAGGCGGTGGCGTTCCAGCCAAAGCGCTCGGCGCGGCCACGCAACCCCATTTCGGCGCTGGTGCTGCGCGCAGCATTGATCTCTGTGTTAAAGCCCGAAGCCCCACCGCTGCGGTAAGCCACTTCGTTGAGCGTCGGGATTTCATAACCTTTACCCACACTGGCAAAGGCCTGCACCGATGGCTTCAACTGCCAGCGCACACCCACCACAGGCAAGGTGGCCTGGAAAGTCTTGCGGCCACTGTCATCTCCGTTTCCTGCAACCACGTATTGGTCGGAGGACTCGTATTTGGTTCGCGTCTGACGCACACCACCCATGAGCGTCAGGTCTTTGGAACGCCACTCGGCCTGCAAATACGGGTCGAGCGTGCTGGCGCGGTTGACCTCGTCACGCCTTGGGTCACCCTGCACACCCTTGGTGCCGCCCACAAAGTTTTGATAACCCTTGCGTTGGTCTCGTTGGTGGTCTGACGCGAAGCCTGCGCTGAGTGACAAACGCCCTCTCTGCCAATCCCCCTCGTGACGCCAGCGGGCATTCCAACCCCAGTAATCACGGTCCAGATCAATCACCCCGCCCGAACTGCCTAGGTTATCGGGGCCTGTTTGCGAACCAATCGGAATCGACTGGTACTGCACAACTTGCCGCTGACCGCCGTAGCCCATTAACTCCAACTTGTGTCCTCCGCCCAAGACTTGCTCAAAAGCCAAGCCCAACTGGGTTTGGGCCACCGATTTGCGGGTGTTGAAATCCGTTGCGGGGAATGCTGTTTGCGTTGGATTGGCATTCAACTGTGCGCGACTCAACCCCTGCGGATCCAGCGCAAAACTGTTGTGCTGGTTGAGCACCAAAACCGTGCGACCACCCTCATGCAAACGCGACAGCTTCAGATTGGCATTGGTCCGGTCGGCCGCCGACTGCGGCCGCGCACCATCGGTGGCAAAACGGCTCACATCCAGCGCATACGACCAACCTGGCTCTTTGGGGGCGCCGGTTTTGCCGGTCGCCTGAGTCGAGAGCCGCCATAAACCGTCGGACCCCGCGACCATGCCTGTGCGCCATTGGGCCGGATGCTGACCCTCTTCGGTGTACAGCAGCAAAGCGCCACCCGACGAGGCGCCATACAGCGCCGCCATCGGACCGCGCACCACCTCGATACGGTCAGCACCCCCCAAGGGGAAATTGGCCACTTGCCCTGAGCCATCGGGCGCACTGGCGGGGATGCCGTCCACAAACAAGCGCACGCCGCGCACCCCAAAAGTGGCCCGTGCCCCATAGCCGCGCACCGAAATTTGCAGGTCTTGGGCATAGTTTTGGCGGTTGCGGATCACCAAGCCCGGCACACCGGCCAAGCCCTCTGACAAATTGATCTGGGCTTGGCCATCGCGCAGCGATTCACCATCCACCACATCGATGGACGCTGCGCCGCGCCACACCCCGCCCCCAGACCGCTCGCCTGTGACCACCACAGGCGACAGGGCGCCCGGGTCAGCCGTGGCTTGCGCCAATGGATCCTGCGCATGGGCATTCCATGCACAACAGACAAGAGCAGCCAAAGCCACGGGCTGGCAGACAAAACGGATGGGATCGTTCACGGACACAGCTTTCAGAGAGGGACGTTTCGCAAACGCCAAAAATCCAATACAGCAAGAGCCTGAGCTCGTCCTTTCATTTTTAACCAAGCCTTTCGCATTGATGGACACTTAGACGACAACCTGGGTCATCATTTGTCGGTCAATTGCTGATCGGCAGTCGCTTCTGCGTGCGATGATTCATCGTCTATTCAAGCCTCATGAACATCCTTTTCGTCCACCAGAACTTTCCCGGCCAGTTCAAGCACCTGGCCCCTGCCATGGCACGCCAAGGCCACCGCGTGGTGGCCCTGCACATCAACGCCTGCCCGCCTGTGCCTGGCGTGGAGCTGGTGCGCTACCCCGTTGCGGGCCAGCCCGGCCAAGGCACGCACCGTTGGCTGGCTGACCTGGAAGTCAAAAACCTGCGGGGCGAAGCCGCCTGGCAAGCCGCCTTGAAGTTGCGTGAACAAGGCTTTGTACCCGACGTGATCGTGGCCCACCCCGGCTGGGGGGAAAGCCTGTTTTTGCAGCAAGTCTGGCCGCAAGCCCGCATGGGCATCTACTGCGAATTTTTCTACCAGCACCAAGGCGCCGACGTGGGCTTTGACCGGGAGTTCGGCAACCCGGACACCGAGAACGCCTGCCGCCTGCAAATGAAAAACGCCAACTACGAGTTGCACTTTCCGCGTGCGCACGCGGGCATTGCGCCTACGCACTGGCAGGCCTCGCTGTTCCCCGAGCCTTTTGCCTCGCGCATCGCCGTCGTCCACGACGGGATCCGCACCGACCAGATCAGACCTGACCCCAGCGCTCGTATTCGAGTGCAAACCTCGCAGGGGGTGTTGCAACTGGGCCAGGACGACGAAGTCATCACCTTCGTCAACCGCAATTTGGAGCCTTACCGCGGCTATCACCAGTTCATGCGGGCACTGCCTGCCATCCTGAAAGCCCGCCCCAATGCACGCGTGGTGATCATCGGCGGCAACGAAGTCAGCTACGGCGCGGCACCGCCCAACGGCCCCGAAGGCAAACCCCAAACTTGGCGCGAAATTTTTTTGAACGAGGTGAAGAGCGAGCTGGACCTGTCACGCTTGCACTTTGTAGGCAAGGTGCCCTACGCCGACTTTTTGCGCGTGCTTCAGGTGTCCACCGTGCACGTGTACCTGACCTATCCCTTTGTGCTCAGCTGGAGCCTGCTCGAAGCCATGAGCGCAGGCTGCGCCATCGTGGCCAGCGACACCGCCCCGGTACGCGAAGCCATCCGCCACGGCGAAACTGGGCAACTGGTCGACTTCTTTGAGCCTGCGGCGCTGGCGCAGCAGGTGACGGCCCTGTGCGAGAACCCCAACGTGCGAGCACGGCTGGGGGCGCAGGCGCGGGCGTTTGCGGTGGAAAACTACGATCTGGAGACACGGTGTTTGCCTGGGCAGATGGCGTGGTTGGACACCTTGTCCAGGGTCAAGTCCTGAACCGCTTCCTCGTCAACGCCAGAGCAATCCAGAACGATACCCCTGCAAACACCGCCAGCACCCCCACCAGACGCACAGGTTCTTCTGGCCAGCGGTCCATGAACATGGGGCGCACCAAGTCAACGGCCACCGACAGCGGCAGCCAGTCCGCAACCACGCGCACGAAGCTGGGCAGCTGCTCACGCGGGAAAAAGATGCCCGAGAGGAACATCATGGGCGTGAGAAACAGGGTGAAGTAGTAGGTGAAGAAGTCGTAGCCCTTGGCCAGCGCGTTGAAGATCAGCGCCATGCAGCTGAAGGTGATGCCCACGCCCAACAGCACGGGCCATGCCACCAGCAGCTTCCAGCTGTGGCTGATGCCCAAGGCCATCATGACCACCAAAATGGCGGTGACGCTGAACAGCGCCTTGAAGGCCGCCCACAGCATTTCGGCCAGCACCACGTCATCGAGCCGCACCGGGGCGTTCATGATGCCGTCCCAGGTTTTTTGCACATGCATGCGCGAAAACGCCGAGTACAACGCCTCAAAGGTGGCTGCGTTCATGGCACTCATGCAGATGCTGCCGCTGGCCAAGAAGAGGATGTAGGGCACCTTCTCGCCGCCCATCTCGACCTGCCCGATGAGCGCCCCCATGCCATAGCCAAAGGCCACCAGCCACATGAGCGGCTCGGCGATGTTGCCCACCAGGCTGGGGATGGCCAGCTTTTTCCAGACCAGCCAATTGCGCTGGAACACGGGCCACCAGCGCATGGACAAGCGGGGTGCAGCCCAGATGTTGTTTTGAATTTGGCTCATGGCTTAGCCTTCCTCGCGGATCTGGCGTCCGGTCAACTTCAAGAACAGGTCTTCCAGATTGGAAGGGCGGTGCAGCGTGCGCATGGCGGGCCACGCTTCCAAGGCGTGCATAAGTGCGCGGCTGTCCAGGGTGTAGAAGAAAACCGTCTCGCCGCTCACCTCAATTCGGCCAGACAAGGCTTTCAGGCTCGGCTCTTGCGCCAGCGCCACCGCGCCTTGACCAAACACCTCGATCACCTCGGGCTCCAGGTGCTCGGCGATCAGATCGCGCGGTTTGCCTTCGGCGATTTTGCGGCCGTGGTCCAGCACCAACAGGCGTCCGCACAGACGCTCGGCCTCGTCCATGAAATGGGTGGTGAGCAAGATGGATTTGCCTTCTTGCAGCAGCAGCTGCAGCCGCTCCCACATCAGGTGGCGCGCCTGCGGGTCCAGGCCGGTGGTGGGCTCGTCCAGCATCAAAAGCTGCGGCTGGTTGATGAGCGCACGCGACAAACTCAAGCGCCGCTTCATGCCGCCCGACAATTCGCCGGGCTTGGCCTTGGCTTTGTGGCTCAGCGCCCCAAATTCGAGCAGCTGCGGAATGCGCTCGCGGATCACGGCGTCGGGCAGGCCAAAGTAGCGGCCAAACACCAGCAGGTTTTCTTCGGCCGTGAAGTCCGGGTCGAGTGTGTCCATCTGCGCGACCACGCCCAAGCGGGCCTTGATGGCCAAGGCGTCTTGGGGCATTTGCAATCCGTCGAAATAACGGATGGCGCCACCATCGGGCTGAGACAAACCCAGGCACATGCGCAGCGTGGTGGTTTTGCCCGCACCGTTGGGGCCGATCACGCCCAGGCACTCGCCGGGCTCGATGTGGAAAGAAAGGTCGTTGACCACCGTGGTGTCACCGTAGCGTTTGACCAGGTGTTCGACCGAAAGCAATGGGGTATTCATGCCGGAATTGTGCCTGTGGCCGCTTGTCCGAGCGCTGCGACGGGTGACCGATAAAATCACGACCTTGTCTTGAACCGCCCCAGCGGCACTCTCATGTCCCCTTCTTTTTCTGACCGCTTGGCGGTCTTGCCGCAGTACCTGATCCCCAAACAAGCCCTCACCGCTTTTGCCGGCTGGGTGGCGGGCAGCCAATGGGGCGGCGCCACCACCAGCATCATCAACTGGTTTGTGAAGCGTTACAACGTGAACATGATGGAGGCGGCGAACCCGGATACCGCCAGCTACAAGAGCTTCAACGAATTTTTCACGCGTCCGCTCAAGGCCAGCGCACGCCCCTTGGCTGCTGCCGCCTATGTCAGCCCAGTGGACGGGGCCATCAGCCAATGCGGCCCGATTGCAGGCGACCAGGTGTTTCAGGCCAAGGGCCACAGCTACAGCACACGCGCCTTGGTGGGCGGTGACGCGGCACTGGCCGCGCAGTTTCAAGACGGCGAATTTGCCACGCTGTACCTCAGCCCGCGCGACTACCACCGCATCCACATGCCTTGTGCGGGGCGCTTGACCCGCATGATTTACGTGCCGGGTGATTTGTTCTCGGTCAACCCCACCACAGCCCGAGGCGTGCCCGGTTTGTTTGCCCGCAACGAGCGTGTGGTGTGTCTGTTTGAAGGCGCGCACGGCCCCTTTGTGATGGTGCTGGTGGGTGCCACCATTGTGGGCAGCATGGCCACGGTGTGGCACGGCGTGGTCAACCCGCCGCGCCCGGGCACGGTGCGCGAATGGACTTACGAGATGGGCAGCATCACCTTGGCACAAGGTGAAGAAATGGGCCGCTTCTTGCTCGGCTCCACGGTGGTGATGTTGTTCCCCAAGGGTGTGATGCATTTCAACCCCGACTGGACCCCGACCCGCCCGATCGTCATGGGCGAGGGGATGGGAAAGGCATTCGGCAAAGCCCAGGGCCGCTAGCCACACTTAGGCTTGCGCCACCTTCAGCGCCAGCACCAGATCGGCCCAAGCTTTGGCCTTGTCGGCCGGGGTGCGCAGCAAATTGGTGGGGTGGTAAGTCACCACCACAGGCACCCCTTGGAATTCGTGCACAGTGCCTCGCAGTTTGCCCATGGGCTCGGTGCTGCCCAAGAGGCTCTGGATGGCAAACCGGCCCATGGCCAAAATCACCTTGGGCTTGGCCAGTGCCACTTGGCGTGACAAATAGCCGGCACACACCGCCAATTCGGTGGCTTCGGGGTTGCGCCCGGCAGGCGGGCGACATTTAACGGCGCAGGTCAGGTAGGCCTCGACCCAAGGCGCTTGGTCCTCCGCAAACGGCAGTCCTTGGCGCCGCACACCCACGGCTTTGAGCATGTTGTCGAGCAACACCCCCTCTGGACCGGTGAAAGGCAGACCTTGCTGATCGTCTTCTGGCGAAGGCAAATCGCCCACCACCAGCCAGTCGGCCGGTGCTGCAGCAGCGCCCCACACAGGCGCCTGACGAGCACCGCTCAAAGCACAAGACTGGCACGCTTTGACCGCAGCCTGCAAGCTGTCCCAGTCCATGTGTGACACGCCCTCTGGAAAGGGCTTGAATGCCACGCCGGGCGGTGTCACGGCCGCGGCCATCTGCCCGCGTGGTGTGGCGCTGGCCACAGACGGCTGGGGCCGGGGAGCTGAGGGCGCCACGGCTGAACCCTGGCTGGTCGCATGAGGGGGCTCAGTGATCGCGGGCGCAGAGCGCGCCTGAGTCATTGACGGGGACTGGGCAGGCTCGGCTTGAACCGACGAATGGGCGGTTTGCGGCCACCACACACGCACGCCCATTTCGGCCAGCATGGCGCGTTGGCGGTCGTCCAGATCGAATCGGGTGGGGTCGCTCATGAGGGGGCTCACAGTTTCAAACTCATCACCACAGCGTGTTCACGCTGCAGTCGGCCTGCGGGATAGTAATCCTTGCGGATGCTGATCTGCTTGAAGCCATAACGCTCATACACCTGCAAAGCACGCAGGTTGCTTTGGCGCACCTCCAACCAAAGCCACTGAGCACCTTCGTGGCGCGACATGAGAGACAAGGCGTCCAGCATCATGTGGCCCCAGCCCTGCCCTTGGTGCGCAGGTGCCACGGTGATGTTGAGCAAGTGCATTTCTTCCACACCGCGCATGGCCAAAAAATACCCCAACAACTCGCCGTCCAGCCACAGGCATTGGGCGTCAAACAGCGGGTTGAGGGAGTCCCGGAAATTGCCCAGCGTCCAGGGGTGGCTGTAAGCGGTTTGCTCGATGTCGATGACCGTGTCCAGATCGCTCTGCGTCATGGGGGCCAAAGTGACGCGGTTGCGCGTTTCTTCGGTCGGCTGATGACGACTCCAAGCTTTATCGAGGTTGATGCCCGGGCTCATGGCTACGCAGCAGCTTGACCCTGATGCGCTTGCAAGGCCAAGGCCTTCAGGGCTTCACGCTCAGCGGTGGTGTTGGCGACCTTGTCGCGGATGTACAGCGGCATGGCCTGCTCTGCTGGCACGGCAAGCCCCTGCGCCCACAAAGACGGCGCCAAACGCAGCAAAGCCGAAGCGGTGGGCAGGGCTTCGCACCGCGGGGCATGGGCCAATGCAGCGGGCAAGCGCTCGCCATAAGCCGCAAAGGCATTGCCCGCCAAGCACAGCGCAGGATCCATTGGCGACGCTTGAACTTTTTCGGGGGCCGACACTTGCAAGGGCGACGCTTCGCGCCATTGGCCTTGGTGCTGCTCAGGCAACCGCTGCCAGGTGTAAGCAGCGCTGTACACCTCATCCATGCGCGCGTCCAGCAGCGCCAGCACAGTCAACCCGCTCAAACCATATTGGGATTCAAAACTGGACTCGCCAGCGCCCGCTTGCAAGCGGACCCAACGGGCCTCTTCCGCCACCGCCAACAAGGTGTCCACGGGCAAAACCGGCACATCCACACCAAAGGCCAAACCCTGGGCCACGGCACAGGCAGTGCGAAGACCGGTGAACGAGCCAGGGCCCCGACCAAAAACGATGGCATCCAGCGAGGCCAGCGGCATCGCGGCCTCGGCCAGCATGGCCAAAACCGCGGGAATCAAGTTGCTCGAGGCCTGTGCGCCGCCAGGCAAGGTTTGCGTCCAAACGTCGTCTCCACGGGCCACGCCCAGAGACAACACATCGGTGCTGGTGTCAAAAGCCAGCCAGCGGCGCTCTGGTGCTGCACTCATGGCTGACCTCCGGCCTTAGGCGCAGGGATAACGGGGGAAGGGCTGGTGTCGGATTTTTTGGCCTGCCTCACACCGAACAAGATACCGCCGGTCACCAGCGCCAGCCCGGCCAGCAAATTCCAGTGCATGGGCTCACCCAAAAACCACACCGCCCCCAGCGCCGACAAGCCCGGCACCAGTGCCGTGATCATGGTCGAGCGAACCGGGCCATAGTGGCGCACCATCTGCGTGAAGGTGATACCCGAAATGACGACCGAGCCGACGCCTTGAAACACCGCCTGAAACAGAATTTCGGACCAAGGCGCTTGGTGCAGCTGCGTGGGCAAAACCTTCAAGCCCACCAGCACGGCAAACAAGGGCACAAAACACACAAAGGCAAAAGCAGTGATGGCCATGGTGGCGCGCACCGCGTCAAAACCATGGCGGCGCACCAGCACGCTGTAGCTGGCCCAGCACATGGCGGCGGTCATGAACAGCAAGTCGCCCTTCCAAACCTCGCCGCCATCAAAGGCCATGAGCAAACTCGCGCCGCCCACCAGCACATCGCCCAGCACGATGAAGCCCAAGCCCAGGGCACGTGTGGCGGCCACTTTTTCGCGCAAAAACAGCCAGGCCAACAAAGTCGTCCACAAAGGCAAACTGCCGGGCATGAGCACCGAAGCGTGCGAGGCTGGTGCGTAAAAGAAACCGGTGTAAGCCAAGATGGCGTACAAAAAACCACCCAAGAAACCGGTTTGCACCGTTTGGCGCAAAGGCAGGGGCGACAGGCCCCACAAAGAACCCACTTTCTCACCCGCCTGGCGCGCCGGACGCATCAGCCACCAAGCCCAAGGCAGCAGCACCGCGCTGGCCCCCAAGATGCGGGCCAGCGCAATGTCAAGGGGCAGCAAACCCCGCGATGCAGACGCACGCGCAATGACAATGAAACCGGTCCAGATGAGCACCGTGATGACCGCAGAAGCCAGCCCCACGGTTTTTGAAGAAAATCGCATGGCCCGAATCATAGTGCCCCGAGGGCAACGCCCAGCTCCACGGGTGAGGGGCGGGTTAGACTCACCCGATGACCTTGACCCGTCCCCCTCACCCTTGGACAACGCTCAAGCCATGGGGCCTTGGGGCTTTGCTGATGGCCGCTTTGGGCGCATCCCAGGCCGCGCCGGCCACACTTGTCGTCACGACCACGGCGTCTGAAGAAAGCGCAGCACCAACCGGCCGTGCACCCCAATCCGACCTGCCCCCCGGTATTTTGAAAATCTTGCGCCAAGCGCAGGTGCCCCCATCGGCATTGAGTGTGTTGATCGCGCCTTTGCCTGCCGACGCCAAAGCATCGCAAGCGGCTGCACCGCGTTTGTCCCACCATGCCCAAAACAGCGTCAATCCGGCATCGGTCATGAAGCTGTTCACCACCTACGCAGGCCTGAGCCTGCTCGGGCCTGAGCACACTTGGCGCAACCGCATCTACACCGATGGCCCCGTGCGGGACGGTGTGCTGCAAGGCAACCTGATTGTGCGCGGCAGCGGCGACCCCAAATTGGTGGTCGAGCGTCTGCAAGATCTGCTCAAGCAAGTGCAAGCTGCGGGCGTGCGGGAGGTGCGGGGTGACATCGTGCTCGACCGCAGCGTGTTCGATGTGCGCGAGCGCAGCGAACCCTTTGACGATGAGCCCCTGCGGCCTTACAACGTGGGGCCCGATGGCTTGTTGCTCAACTTCAAGGCCGTGATTTACACCTTCACACCCGACCTGGCCAGCGGCCAGGTTCAGGTGCGCTTTGAGCCTCCGTTGGCGGGTCTGTCGGTCACCAACAAATTGCCTTTGACCTCAGCCCCCTGCACCGACTGGCGACGCCAATTGCAAGCCGATTTCAGCCAGCCGCTGCAGGTTCGGTTTGCCGGAGGCTACCCCGGCAGTTGTGGCGAGCGGGAATGGCCCGTGGCTTTTCCGGACCCCGCCCAATACGCTCCGCGTGTCTTGCAGGCCCTGTGGGCTGGCGCGGGCGGGCAACTGAGCGGACAGGTGCGCTACGGCACACGCCCAGCCCAGTCCCGTTTGCTGGTGGATGCCCCCTCCTTGCCGCTGTCGGAAGTGATCAAGGACATCAACAAGTTCTCCAACAACGTGATGGCCCAGCAGTTGTACCTGTCGTTATCGAGCGAGCTTGGAGCGCCCGGGCGCTTTGAAGCCTCACGCCTGCGCATGTCGCAGTGGTGGCGGCATGGCTTTCCCGCTCAAAGCGAACCGGTTCTGGACAACGGCTCGGGCCTGTCGCGCAGCGAGCGCAGCACGGCGCAAGCCTTGACCGCCTTGTTGCAGGCAGCCCACGCGGGGCCACATGCCCAAACGTTCACCGACTCGTTGGCGGTGGCGGGCGTGGACGGCACAGCCGCTCGCCTGAAAGACCGCAGCCCCCAATCGCCTGTGATCGGCAATGCCTGGCTCAAAACCGGCTCGCTGCGCGATGTGGCCTCGGTGGCCGGTTATGTGCAAGGCCAAAGTGGCCAGCGCTACACCCTGGTCGCGGTGCTGCACCACCCCAACGCCCACCAAGCGCGCGCGGCCCTCGACCAGTTGCTGGAATGGACGGTGCGCGACATGGATTCGAACACGGCCAGCCGCCGCGCCCGCGCAAGCCTTGATCGCAACGCCGCACAGCGCGGCGCAACGCGCTAAGACCCCCAAAGCAGATCTCTCCGAAGGACTTGGACCATGAATTTGATCGACTGGGTAGGCTCTGTGGCCGCCTTTCTCACCACGGCCAGCTTCATACCGCAGGCTTGGCAAACTTTTCGCACCCGCGACGTGAGCGGCATCTCGCTGGGCATGTACAGCCTGTTCACCTCAGGGGTGGCGCTGTGG
>CANGZO010000015.1 GCA_947458305.1 Comamonadaceae bacterium | reverse complement strand
GGACGACGTGAACGCCTTCAACGGCCCGCTCATGTTCATTCCGGGCAGCCACAAAAAGGGCGTGGTGGAAGCCAAACACGATCTGTCGACCACCAGCTACCCCCTGTGGACAGTCGACAACGACCTGATCCGCCAATTGGTGCAGCGCGCGGGTGACAAGGACGGCGGCATCGTCAGCCCCACTGGGCCCGCCGGTTCCATGATTTTGTTCCACAGCTGCTTGGTGCACGCATCCACCAGCAACCTGTCGCCCTGGAACCGGGTGAGCGTCTACCTGAGTCTGTGCGCCGTGTCCAACCATATTCGCCGCCACAAGCGCCCCGAATACATCGCCCACCGCGACTTCACGCCCATCAGCTGCCTGCCCGACGACTGCTTGGTGAACAGCTACCCGGTGGACTTGCCCTGGAAAGGTGGCATGCCAGAAAGCGCCCTGAAAACTTCGTTAGATGTCTTGAAAGAAACCGCATGAACCTGCACGCCAAACTCCTAAAACGGGCCGCTGAAAACCGCCCCATCCGCATCGGCCTGATCGGGGCGGGCAAATTCGGCTCCATGTACCTGGCGCAGATTCCGCGCACCCCCGGCGTGCACCTGGTGGGCATTGCCGACCTGTCGCCCGACAACGCCCGCACCAACCTGGCCCGCGTGGGCTGGGAGGCCGAGCGCCTGACGGCCACCAATCTGGACGATGCCTTGAAACACGGCACCACCCATGTGGGCGACGACTGGCAAAGCCTGGTGCGTCACCCCGCGGTGGACGTGATCGTCGAGTGCACCGGCTCGCCTCTGCACGCGGTCGATCACATTTTGGAAGCCTTTGCATACCGCAAGCATGTGGTCAACGTGACGGTAGAGGCCGACGCCTTTTGTGGCCCCTTGCTCGCCACCCGCGCTCAAACGGCGGGCGTGGTCTATTCGCTGGCCTTTGGCGACCAGCCCGCACTCATTTGCGATTTGGTGGACTGGGCCCGCACCTGCGGATTTCCTGTGGTGGCCGCGGGCCGGGGCCACAAGTGGCTGCCGCACTTTTGCGAATCCACGCCCGAGACGGTGTGGGGCTATTACGGCCTCACACCCGAGCAAGCCGAGCGCGGCGGGCTCAACCCCAAAATGTTCAACAGCTTTCTGGACGGCTCCAAGCCCTCGATTGAAAGCACAGCGGTGTCCAATGCCACTGGTTTGGGCGTGCCCAGCAATGGCTTGCTCTACCCGCCTGCCAGTGTCGAAGACATCCCCTACGTCACCCGGCCGATCTCGGAAGGCGGTGTGCTTGAGCGCAAGGGCATGGTCGAGGTGATCTCGAGCCTGGAGACCGACGGCCGAAAAATCCCCTACGACATCCGCATGGGCGTTTGGGTCACGGTGGAGGCCGAGACCGACTACATCAAGAACTGCTTTGAAGAGTACAACGCCCACACCGATCCGTCTGGCCGTTACTTCACCCTCTACAAGCGCTGGCATTTGATTGGCCTCGAAGTGGGCGTGAGCGTGGCGAGCGTCGCCCTGCGCAATGAGCCCACCGGTGTGGCCATCGGCTGGAACGCCGATGTGGTGGCCACCGCCAAGCGCGACTTGAAGCCCGGCGACATGCTGGACGGCGAGGGCGGCTACACCGTCTGGGGCAAGCTGCTGCCCGCAGCCACTTCCAAGCGCATGGGCGGCGTGCCGCTGGGTTTGGCGCACGGTGTCAAGGTCATTCGCCCGGTGGCCAAAGGCCAAAGCCTCACTTGGGACGATGTGGCCATGGATACCACGACCCACGCCTACCAAATCCGGCGCGAGATGGAGGCGACTTCAGTGCTGGGTTGATCGACCTGCAGGTTCTGATCAAAAAGCCGTGCCGCTTGTGCAGCACGGCTTTTTTCTTGTTTATATAGACAGTTCTCTGTCTGTCCTTCTCGCCTCCAAATAAGGGTTTCCCCCGTTAAAATACCGCCTTTGCCGGTCAGCCCCAGTCAGCGGCCCCGGAATGACGGTTTTCTGTCTCTTTACAAGGCCACCCCGTGTCCCTGCACATCACGACTTTTGAAGGCGCCAGCGCCCTCAGCGACTTTCGTATTGCCCAACTTTTGCCACGTTTGGCTGCCATTTCGCCACAAATTTTGGGCATTTCAGCCCGTTTTGTGCACCTGGTGGCCACCAATGAACCCCTGCAAGACGGCCACAAGCAAACCTTGTCGGCCCTTTTGACCTACGGTGAGCCTTACACGGGCCCGATCGATGGCCCCCTGATCGTGGTCAGCCCCCGTATCGGTACGGTCTCCCCCTGGGCTTCCAAGGCCACCGACATCGCCCACAACTGCGGTTTTGACCTGCGCCGCGTCGAGCGCTTGACCGAATACCGTTTGACCATGAAATCGGGCCTGCTCAGCACGGCCAAATTGACTGCGGAGCAACTGGGCCAAGTGGCTGCTGCGCTGCACGACCGCATGACCGAGTCGGCCATGCCCAGCCGCGATGAGGCCGCGGCCTTGTTCACAGCCCTTGAGCCCGCGCCCATGGACCATGTGGACGTGTTGGGCGGAGGTCGCGATGCACTGGTCGACGCGAATAAGGATTGGGGTCTCGCCCTGGCCGAAGACGAAATCGACTACCTGGTCAAAGCCTTCACGGGCCTCAAGCGCAACCCCACAGATGTGGAGTTGATGATGTTCGCCCAGGCCAACAGCGAGCACTGCCGCCACAAGATTTTCAATGCCGAGTTCACCATCGACGGCGTGGCCCAGTCTAAGAGCCTGTTCGGCATGATCCGCAACACGCACCAGCTCAGCCCCCAGCACACCGTGGTGGCCTATTCGGACAACGCTTCGGTGATGGAAGGCCACACGGTGGAGCGTTTTGTCGCCAGAACTTCAGGTCAGGGCGCGGCTTACCAAGCCGAGCAAGCACTGCACCATGTGTTGATGAAAGTCGAAACGCACAACCACCCGACCGCCATTTCGCCATTCCCGGGCGCATCCACCGGCGCGGGCGGTGAGATCCGCGACGAGGGCGCGACCGGTCGTGGCTCCAAGCCCAAGGCGGGTTTGAGCGGCTTTACCGTGTCCAAACTCTGGGGCGGCATGTCGGACCAAGTGGGCGGCAAGCCCGAGCACATCGCCAGCCCCTTGCAAATCATGACCGAAGGCCCTTTGGGCGGCGCGGCGTTCAACAACGAGTTTGGTCGCCCCAACTTGCTGGGCTATTTCCGTGAATACGAACAGACCGTGGACGGCGTGGTGCGTGGTTACCACAAGCCGATCATGATCGCGGGCGGTCTGGGGCAGATCGATGCTGAGCAAACCCAAAAGATCGAATTCCCTGCCGGCAGTTTGCTGATCCAGCTGGGTGGCCCCGGCATGCGCATCGGCATGGGCGGCAGCGCAGCCAGCTCCATGGCCACCGGCACCAACGCGGCCAACCTCGACTTTGACTCGGTGCAGCGAGGTAACCCCGAGATCGAGCGCCGGGCGCAAGAGGTCATCAACCACTGCTGGGCGCAGGGTGCGAACAACCCGATTCTGGCCATCCACGACGTGGGTGCCGGCGGTTTGTCAAACGCCTTCCCCGAGTTGACCAACGACGCCGGTCGGGGTGCACGTTTTGATTTGCGCGCCGTCAAACTCGAAGAGTCTGGCCTGTCGCCCAAAGAAATTTGGTCCAACGAAAGCCAAGAACGCTATGTGATGGCCATTGCGCCCGAGTCTTTGGCGCAGTTCACCGCCTTTTGCGAACGCGAGCGCTGCCCGTTTGCGGTGATCGGCGTGGCGACCGAAGAGCGCCAGCTGGTGCTGGAAGACCAAGGCAGCGAATCTCCTGTCGATATGCCCATGGACGTGCTGCTGGGCAAGCCTCCCAAGATGCACCGCGATGTGAAGACCATCGTGCGCCAGTCGCCCGCCATGGACTTGACGGGCGTGAGCTTGCAAAAGGCCGTGATCGACGTGCTGAGCCACCCCACCGTGGCGTCCAAGCGTTTCCTCATCACCATCGGCGACCGCGCGGTGGGCGGCCTCACTCACCGCGACCAGATGGTCGGCCCTTGGCAAGTGCCTGTGGCCGACGTGGCGGTGACCCTGGCCGACTACCAAGGCTTTGCCGGCGAAGCCATGAGCATGGGCGAGCGCACGCCGCTGGCCTCGCTCAACGCCGCAGCGTCTGGCCGCATGGCCGTGGCCGAAGCCATCACCAATTTGCTGGCCGCGCCCATCGAGCTGCCCCGCGTCAAGATGTCTGCCAACTGGATGGCCGCTTGCGGCGAGCCGGGCGAGGACGCTGCGCTGTACGCAACCGTCAAGGCGGTGGGCATGGAGCTTTGCCCGGCGCTCGACATCTCGATCCCGGTGGGCAAAGACAGCTTGTCGATGCGGACGCAGTGGACCGACAAAGGAGAGACACACAAAGTCACATCGCCGGTTAGCCTGATCATCACCGCTTTCGCCAGCCTGCCCGATGTGCGCGGCACGCTGACCCCGCAACTCGATGCACAAGAAGGCGACACCAGCTTGCTGTTGATCGACCTGGGCCAAGGCCGCAACCGCATGGGCGGCAGTGTGCTGGGCCAGGTGCTGGGCCAGTTTGGCGACAGCGTGCCCGATCTGGAAGAGCCGCAAGCGCTGGTGAATTTAGTCAAGGCCATCAACACCTTGCGTGCGCAAGGCCAGATCCTGGCGTACCACGACCGCAGTGACGGCGGCTTGCTCGCCGCTGTGGCCGAAATGGCGTTTGCAGGTCATGTGGGCGTGGCCCTCAATGTGGACATGCTGGTCACCGAAGGCGACGGCATTTCTGACAGCCGCGCCGACCATGGCGACGCCAAGAACTGGGCAGGCCAGGTCAGTGCCCGCCGCGACGAACTCACCCTCAAGGCGCTGTTCAACGAAGAGCTGGGTGTGGTGCTGCAGGTGCGCACGGCCGAGCGCAACGCGGTGCTGCAAACCCTGCGCGAGCATGGCCTGTCCAAACACACGCATGTCATTGGCAAAACCCGTCCCGTGCAATCGACCATTCAAAAAGGCGTGGGCGAACTCAGCATCTGGCGCGACACCAAAGAGGTGTTTGCCGCCAAGCTCGAAGACCTGCACCAAGTCTGGGACAGCGTGAGCTGGAAGATTTGCCAGCAACGCGACAACCCCGCTTGCGCTGATGCCGAACACGCCGCAGCTGGCCGCGCTGACGACCCCGGCATGCATGTGGTACTGACCTTTGACCCGGGTGACAACGTGGCTTCGCCCTTCCTGAACTTGTCGCGTCCCAAAGTGGCCATCTTGCGCGAGCAGGGCGTCAACTCGCATGTGGAAATGGCCTACGCCTTCCACAAAGCAGGCTTCGATTCGCACGATGTGCACATGACCGATTTGCAATCGGGTCGCGCCAACTTGGCCGACTTCCAAGGCTTGGTGGCTTGTGGCGGCTTCAGCTACGGCGACACTTTAGGCGCTGGCATTGGCTGGGCGCGCAGCATCACTTTCAACCCGGCTTTAGCCGAGCAGTTCAAAGGCTTTTTTGGCCGCGCAGACACCTTTGGCCTGGGCGTGTGCAACGGCTGCCAGATGTTTGCCGAGTTGGCCGACATCATTCCGGGTGCACAAGACTGGCCGCGCTTTACCACCAACCAGAGCGAGCGCTTCGAAGCGCGTCTGTCGATGGTCGAGGTGCTGGAATCGCCCAGTTTGTTCCTGCAAGGCATGGCGGGCAGCCGTCTGCCGATTGCGGTGGCCCATGGCGAAGGCTTTGCCAATTTCAAGCACCGGGGCCATGCGGCTCAAGCCTTGGGGGCCATGCGCTTTGTGGACAACCACGGCCAGGCGACCGAGGCGTACCCGTTCAACCCCAACGGCAGCGCAGGCGGCCTCACGGCCGTGACCACGGCCGACGGCCGCTTCACGGCCATGATGCCGCACCCCGAGCGCGTGTTCCGCAATGTGCAGATGAGCTGGACCCGTGGTGACATCTCGGCCACCAGCCCATGGTTGCGTGTGTGGCAAAACGCCCGCAAGTGGGTGGGCTGAGACCGTGAGCGCATGAAGTCCGACACGCCACGGCAGTGGTTCCCCCCTTCACAACTGGCTTTTTACTTTGACCAGGGTGCGTGGTCGCGGGGCACCACTTTGTACCTGCAAGACAAGGTCTTGTCTTCGCAGCTGACCCCCGACGGCGACGGCTGGCGCTTACAGGGCCAGGTGCAGGGAAACGATGCGCAGCCTTATTCGGTCAATGCCGAACTGAGAGTCAGTGCGGGTGGTAATTTGAGCGAGTGGCGCAGTGGCTGCACCTGCCCGGTGGGGCGTTATTGCAAGCACGGCGCTGCTTTGGGCATTTTGGCTTCGATGCAAGGTTTGGCCCTGCTCAACGAGTGGGGGCCCGATGGCCCATCGGCCGAGGTGCTGGAGCGCCGTTCACAAATGGAAAAAGAGCGTGCCTTGAGCCACGCCGAATACCAGGTCCGAGACTGGCTCACCCGCCTTGAAAATGCCAACGGCCCGGCCGCCTACACCTTGCCAGGCAACACCCACGACCAATTTGTGTACAGCTTGTCTGTGGTTCAAACCGCTTACAAACCCGTGTTTCATTTGGCCGTCAAACGGGCTGCCCAAAAGCGCAATGGCGAGTGGGGCAAAGCCAAAAAACTGAACAACGAACCTTCTGCACATGACCCGATCTGGCAAACCAGCAGCCCATTGGATCGGGATATCTTTGACTTGTTGAAGGCCTGTCCGCCCGCCAACAGCTTCAGCTCCTACGGATTTCAAAGCGAGGTCAAACTGCACGGTATGCCCGGACAGCTGCTGTTGAAGCTGTGCAGCCAAACCGGTCGTTTGGTGTCTCATGACGGCATCACTTTGCGCTGGCAAGACACCCCAGAAACTTTGGTGGGGTCATGGCACGAGGTCAAAAGCCAAGACCACTTACCCGATGGCTGGCAGTTGCGCATGCAACCGCTGAGCCCAGGTGTGGTGTACGGCTTGAACCAGCCCCCTTTTTTCATGGACACGCAGCAAGGCCTTTGCGGCCCTTTGGACACGCAGGGCCTGAGTGCCAACGAACTGCAAGTTTTGTCCAACTCGCCTGTGTTGCCGGAAAGCGTGGCTTTCAAGTTTCAAAACCAGCTGCTCGAGCGCTTGGGACCGGTGCCACTGCCACCTGTTATCCAAAAGATGCCAGAAATTCGGGACGTCAAGCCCCGTGCCTTGGTGGACATTGCGCCCGTCCACCCGGCAGACCGGGGTTTGCAAGGACTGTTTTTGGCCGAATTGACGTTTGACTACGATGGCCACCGCGGATTTTGGACGGGCAACCAAAACCGCGTCTTGGTCGGGCAGGGTACACAAGCGCGCATGTTGCTGCGCGATCTGCCCAGCGAGCGCCAAGCGATGGACAGCATCGCTGCCCTGGGACTGGTCACTTTCGACGCCAACATGCTGGTTTTACCGCCAGAGCAGACGCAGCAGCGCTGGCTGGAATGGATCGAGAACGACTTTGCCCCGCTGCGCCAAGCGGGTCTGGACGTGAACTTCATCTCAGGCGCTACTCCCTGGTTGCGCCAGGCAGACGATGTGCACATCGACTTGTCGGGTGACGCTGAATCGCCAGAAACCTCACCCTGGTTTGACTTGTCGCTCGGCATGGACATCGATGGCAAACGGGTGAACATCTTGCCTTGGGTGCCCACCATTTTGACAACCCTTGCGAAAATCAGCAGCGCGACTTCCGAGGGTGAAAAGACCGCCTTGCCGCCGTTTTTGTACCTGCCCGACTTGCAGGGCGAGGGCTTCATCAAGCTGCCTACCGCGAAAATCGAGCCTTGGCTGACGACGCTCATGGAGCTGGTCTCCGAGCGCGGTCGTGATTGGGGGGGTGATGAACTGCGCCTGTCGCGCCTGGAAGCCCTGCGCACTGCGGCCTCTTTGGGTGAGGGCGTGGCTTGGGCGGGCGCCCAAAGCCTGATGAAGCTGGTGCAGCAAATGCGTGGCCTCGAGAGCCTGCCCGAGGTGCCAGTTCCCACCACCTTGCAAGCGACCTTGCGGCCTTATCAGCAGCAGGGGCTGAACTGGTTGCAGTTCTTGCGCACGCACCAACTGGCAGGCATCTTGGCCGACGACATGGGCCTTGGAAAAACCTTGCAGACCCTGGCGCACATCCTGACCGAAAAGGAAGCCGGTCGCCTCACGCAGCCCGCCCTCATCGTGGCGCCGGTCAGCTTGCTGGGCAACTGGCAACGTGAAGCGGCTCGCTTTTGCCCGGGGCTGAGCACCCACATCCACCACGGGCTGTCGCGGCATGAGACTGCGCAAGACCTGAGGGGTTTTGACATCGTGCTCACGCCGTATTCCTTGTTGCACCGCGACCGTGAGCTCTGGCTGGCCATCGACTGGCACTTGCTGGTGCTGGACGAAGCGCAAAACATCAAAAACGCCAACACCCACGCGGCGCAAACCGTGGGCGATATTCCCGCTGCGCACCGCCTGTGCTTGTCGGGCACGCCCATGGAAAACCATTTGGGCGAGCTGTGGAGCTTGTTCCACTTTTTGATGCCGGGCTTTTTGGGCAGCCAAAAGCGCTTTGCCGAGCTGTTTCGCAACCCCATTGAGCGCCAAGGCAACAGCGAAAAAATGGACCAGTTGCGCAATCGCATCACCCCTTTCATGCTGCGCCGAACCAAAGATGTGGTGGCCAGCGAGCTGCCGCCCAAGGTCGAAACCCTGATGCCCGTGCCCCTGCAAGGCCAACAGGCCGACCTGTACGAAACCATCCGTTTGGGCATGGAAAAAACCGTGCGCGAGGCCTTGAACGCCCAAGGTTTGGCCAAATCGCAAATCACGATTCTGGATGCGCTGCTTAAGCTGCGCCAGGTCTGCTGCGACCCGCGTTTGCTCAAACTGGGTTCGGCCAACCAAGTCAAACAATCGGCCAAATTAGAGCAACTGCTGGACATGCTGCCCGAGATGGTGGCCGAAGGGCGCAAAATTTTGCTGTTCTCGCAGTTCACCCAAATGCTGAGTTTGATCGAGCAAGAGCTGCCGCGTTTGGGCATCCCTTGGGTCAAACTCACTGGCCAGAGCAAAAACCGCGACACCATCATCGACCAATTCACCAGCGGCCAGGTGCCACTGTTCCTCATCAGCCTCAAAGCCGGGGGCGTGGGCCTGAACTTGCCACAGGCCGACACGGTGATCCATTACGACCCTTGGTGGAACCCGGCTGTGGAAAACCAGGCCACTGACCGTGCCCACCGCATCGGCCAAACCCAAAGCGTGTGGGTGCTCAAACTCGTGGCTCAGGGCACCATAGAAGAGCGCATGCTGGCCCTGCAAGAACGCAAAGCGCAACTGGCGCAAGACATGTACGCGGGTGCGGTGCAGCGCAAAGAGCCGCTGTTCGGTGAATCGGATCTGAACGAGTTGTTCAAACCCTTGGGTTGAGCAGGTGGTGATGCTGAGTTTGTCCAGATTGTCCACTGTCCTGGTTTGTAGCCTGATGGCGGCCTGCAGTCCTGAAAAACCAGCGGCTGTCTCGGCGCCACATTCTGAGACCGCGCCTGTGGCGGGTGCTTGGGCACCAGCGGATGCTTTCAACCCGGAGGTGCAAGAAGCCGCCCGCTTTGCGGTGCAGACATTTGCCGTTCAAAACAAGGCGAGGGTGCTTTACAAAGACGTGGTCAAAGCCCGCCAGCAGGTGGTGGCGGGTCTGAACTTTGAACTTCAGCTGCAAGTGACGTTCGATGGCGCCAGCCGCAGCGTGAGCGCCACGGTTTGGCGACAGCACGATGGCACCTATCGACTCCAGGCTTGGGATTGGCTGGACTGATCTGGCAAATCAGTGAAGGCCCACAACGGGTCTTGACTTGTAAAACTGCACCGGACTCTCCGGCACGGCGTTCAGCACCGACTTTTTGATCTTGCCCACCACATGCATTTCGCAGGGCTTGCAGTCAAAGCGCAGGGTGAGTTTTTCCTTGCCGTTGATCAGCTGCATCGGCTCGGCTTTCACTGTGCCTTGCACGCCCGTCACGCCTTTGGCTTGTTTGGGGCACAGGCTCAGACTGAAGCGCACACAGTGTTTGGTGATCATCAGGCTGACTTCGCCCAACTCTTCTTGGCTTTCATAGGCCGCATCAATCACTTTCACGCCATGCTTGGCATAAAAGTCTCGGGCTTTTTGATTGAACACATTGGCCAGATAGGTCAGTGTGTCTTCGGGGTAAGCGACAGGGGGCTCCACCGGGACCGCACGCGGCAGGCGGTGGAGACCCTCTGCGCGGGCTGTTTCCAGGGCTTGCACGGCGTCGCGGCGCAAGGCGTTGAGCTGTGAGGGCGGCACAAACCAGGGGCGGGGCAGGGTGAGCTGCACGTCCAGTGGTTCGAACAAGGTGTCGCCCAGCTTGCCCAAAGCGGTTTTGAGTTTGTCCTCGGCCCCGGCCGCGTCTTTGGGGGCTTGCCAGGCGATGGCCATTTGCGCCGTGGCGCTGTGGCCCACTTCGTCGGTCAGCGTCAATTGCAGACCATCATTGTTTTCGGCCAGCTGCATCCAGACGCCCATGCGGCGCTCGGCTGATTTTTTGTCCAATGTGCGCACCCAGCTCATGTCGCGGTTGCGGTTGACCTGAACGCCTTGGCGCAAATCCTTGAAGCCGTCCATCGGGTCTTTGGGGAACAAGCGCCAGACACCTTTGGCTTTGGCAGCCTCGGCCCGGTTGATCTGTAGGCCCACCAGTTCTTTTTGCAGGTCGTAGTAGCACAGCCCGTCGCCGTTGTGCAGCTCGGTGGCCGGGTCGTCGGTGGTGATTTCGATGTGCTCAGACGTGACCTTACTGACCCAGCCAATCGGTTGGCCAGGGTTTTTGGGCGTGTCAAACGCGCCGATGTCTTCCTTGCGGCCTTGCACAAAGTAGTCGGTGAACTCGCGGTTGAAGTTCTGGTTCGGATCGGGCTCAAAGCTGAAGGTGGCGTGGCCATGCGAAGCGGCAGCCAGCTCGGGCCGCTCGTTCAGTACTTCATCGAACAGCTGGCGGTAATGGGCCGTGATGTTTTTCACATAAGCCATGTCCTTGTAGCGACCTTCAATCTTGAAGCTGCGGATGCCCGCATCCACCAGATCGCGCAGGTTCTCGCTCTGGTTGTTGTCTTTCATGCTCAGCACATGCTTGTCGTGCGCCACGATGCGGCCTTGTGCGTCTTTCACCTCATAGGGCAGACGGCAGGCTTGCGAGCAGTCGCCCCGGTTGGCGCTGCGGCCCGTGTGGGCGTGGCTGATGAAGCACTGGCCGCTGTAGGCCACGCACAAAGCGCCATGCACAAAAAATTCAAGCACCGTGCGCTCGGAGTCGATCACGTCACGGATGGCACTGATCTGCGGGAGCGTGAGTTCCCGGGCCAGCACGATTTGGCTCAAGCCGGCGTCTTGCAAGAATTTGGCTTTTTCGGGCGTTCGGATGTCGGTCTGGGTGCTTGCGTGCAGCTGGATCGGCGGCATGTCGATCTCGAGCAGGCCCATGTCCTGGATGATCAGCGCGTCCACCTCTGCGTCGTACAACTGCCAGGCCAGTTTGCGGGCCCCTTCGAGTTCGTCGTCGCGCAAGATGGTGTTGAGCGTGACAAAAATGCGGCTGTGAAAGCGGTGTGCGTATTGCACCAGTTTGGCGATGTCTTGCACCGAGTTATCGGCCGTGGAACGCGCCCCGAACGAGGGGCCGCCAATGTAGACCGCGTCCGCCCCATGGTTGATGGCTTCGATGCCGATGTCGAAGGTGCGGGCGGGGGCGAGGAGTTCGAGGTGGTGAGGCTGCATGGGCTGGGATTATCCCAGCTTGTGTCATTTAGGGATGGTGGAGCTCGTTGATACTGGGGGAGCCCTGAAGTGGCGGGCACTGGCCGGGGCTCAGAGGCGCTTCGCTTTGCCACATCGCCCCAGCCAGTGCCCGCCCCTTCAGGCAGTGACTCGGTGTTTGCAGGTCGTTGCCTCAGCTGCGACGGTGGGTGGTGATCGATAAAGCCCTGTCGGGGCTAAAGCCTCCGACCTACCGGTGCACTGCTGGCCCCAAGACACTCGAACAAAAGCCATGGGCGCGGGATGGGGTGATGTGGCAAAGCGAAGCGCCTCTGAACCCCAGCCCGCGCCCATGTCTTTTGACTACAGAACCACAGAACGCCAGAGAACAAAAAACGCGACCGAAGTCGCGTTTTTGAAGTCCAGCCAATTCAGATCACTGGATCTTGGCTTTGGAGCGCAGACCTTCTTGGAAGCTGGCCAGCTTTTGCTGTTGCAGTTGCTGAGCGATCTGGGGTTTGACGTCGTTCAGTTTGGGCAACTCGGCCTCGCGCACATCGTCCACCCGGATGATGTGAAAACCAAACTGGCTCTTGACCGGTGTGTCGGTCATTTGGCCCTTGGCCAACTTCACCATCGCGTCTGAAAATTCGGCCACGTAGCTGCCGGCAGCCGCCCAGTCCAGGTCACCGCCGTTGGCGCCAGAACCTGGATCTTTGGAAGCTTTTTTCGCCAAATCTTCAAATTTGGCGCCTTTTTTGATGTCGGCGATCAATGCCTTGGCTTCGTCTTCTTTTTCAACCAAGATGTGGCGAGCGCGGTATTCCTTGCCGCCATTGGCCGCCACGAATTTGTCGTACTCGGCTTTGATTTCAGCATCGGTGACGGGGTTCTTCTTTTGGAAGTCGGCAAAAAGCTGACGGATCAGGATCGTCTGACGGGCCAACTCCAACTGGACTTTGTAGTCGTCAGAGGCGTCCAGGCCACGCTTGCGGGCTTCTTGCATGAAGACTTCGCGGGCGATGAGCTCTTCCTTGATTTGAGCCATGATTTCTGGGGTGATGGGCCGGCCAGAGGCTTCAACTTGCTGCTGCAAGGCTTTGATGCGTGAAGATGGAACAGGCTTGCCATTGACCACGGCCAAATTTTGCGCCAGAGCAGGGGCCGCGAGCAGGGCCACCAAAGCGGCGCTGAACAATTGTTTTTTCATGGGTTTTTCCTCAAATACAAAATGTCGAAAGCTGGATAAAAGTACAAAAGAATTCAAAAAAAGGGGCCGCCACACCGAGTGACCGCCCAAATTCAGATCAGTTCAATGGCCAAAGCGTGCAGCCCTTGGTCGATGAAATCTTGCAGCGCATCATACACAAGGCGGTGCCTCTGAACCCGGCTCATCGTTGCAAACAAAGGTGAGGCAATGCACACCCGCATGTGCGTGCCTTGACCGCTGTCATTCGCACCCACATGGCCTGCGTGGTCGGCACTCTCGTCAATGACCCGCAACTCGGTGGGTTGCAGTCGCTCCATCAAGCGCGCATGGATTTGTTGACTCAGGGGAGGGGTGATAGCGTTCATTCTTTGTCGGTGTTTTGGGGGGTGTCGCTGTCTTTGGGCAGGTATCTGGAAATGTAAAGACCTTGACCCAAAATGAACACCAAGGGGAATACGTAGCCCCAGAGTTTGAAATTGACCCAGTCTTCGGTGCTGAAGAAGTGGGCCACATAGGCATTGATGGTGGCCATGAACAGGCAATACAGCATCCATGACAGATTCAAGCGGTTCCACACGGCGTGGGGCAGCTGCAGTTGCGTGCCCAGCAGCATGTGCAAAAAGTTCTTCTTCAAAAACCAGTGCGCCACGGCCAGGGCTATGGCCAAGCCAGAGTAAAGCAAAGTGGGCTTCCACTTGATGAAGCGCTCGTCATGCAGGCTCAGCGTCAGGGCGCCAAAACCCAGCACCAAAACCAGCGTGATCTTGTGCATGGTCTGAAGCTTGCCGTCCATTTTGTACAGGATGGCCGTTTGCACCACAGTGGCCCCCATCAGCACCGCTGTGGCGGTGTAGATATCGGCCATTTTGTAAGCCCCAAAAAACAGCAAAATGGGGAAAAAATCGAGGATGAATTTCATGAGGAAGGTGAAAAAGCCGCGCGTCATGCACAGCCGGTTGGGGTCAAGAGGCTTCGAAGTCTAACGAAGCGGAGTTCATGCAGTAACGCAAGCCGGTCGGTGCAGGACCGTCCTCGAACACATGCCCCAAATGAGCACCACATTGGGCGCAAACAGTTTCTACCCGCCGCATGCCGTGGCTGTTGTCCACGCGTTCTTCGATGGCGCCCTTCACGGAAGATTGGTAGAAGCTGGGCCATCCGCAACCTGCGTCGAATTTGGTGTCGGACTTGAACAGTTCCGCATCACAGCACACGCAGCGGTAAATGCCGCGGGCCCAATGGCCCTCGTATTTTCCGGTGAAGGGGCGCTCGGTGGCGGCTTGGCGGGTGACCGCAAAGGCCACCGGTTCTGCGCCTTTTGCAGCCAGCAGGTCACGCCATTCTTGGTCGGATTTGTTGATTTTGCTCATGATGAACAGCTGATTTCCAGTTGACCCGCCCAATCGGGCGGCAGGTCGGCATAGGCTTGCATGCCCGGATGCTCGTCGAAGGGTGACTGTAGCAAGTTGTACAGGGTGGCGATTTCCGAGAAGTCCCCTGCTTGGGCTTGGCGAATGGCGATTTCGGCCAGGTGGTTGCGCAGCACGAACTTGGGGTTGGTGCGCAGCATCTGCTGGCCCAAGGCCGCAAAGTGGCTTTGACCTGCCCGCTGGGTGTAACGCGCCAGCCAGTCCAGCAGGCGAGGGCGGTCCAGCACCAGATCGGTCACGGCGCTCCAACCCGCATCGGTCAACGTTGTGGCTTTCGATTGCTGAACCACGGCTTGGCTCAGTTGCCGCCAGAACACCGTGAAGTCCACTTTTTCGGCCGCCATGAGTTGCATCACGTCTTCGACCAAAGTCCAGTCGGCTTCGCGCTCAGACTCGGGGGCCAAGTCGCCGACCAGGCCCAGTTTGGCCCGCATCGCGTCGCCCAAATAGCGGGGGAACAGTGTTTTGAAACCCTCCAGCACCTGCAGCGTGAGTTCTTGGTCGTCAATCAGTGGGGCCAGTGCCTGAGCCAGGCAGTACAAATTCCAATATGCCACGTTGGGCTGGCGGCCGTAGGCGTAGCGGCCTTGATGGTCAGAGTGGTTGCAGATGTGAGCGTGGTCAAAGCCGTCCATGAACTGGAACGGGCCGTAGTCGATGGTCAGGCCCAAGAGGCTCATGTTGTCGGTGTTCATGACGCCGTGGCAAAAACCCACCGCTTGCCACTGCGCCAAAAGTTTGGCGGTGCGTTCTTGCACCTCGTCCAGCAGGGCTGCATACACATTGCCTTGCCAAAGCGCAGAGCGCTCGTGGCACTCGGGCAGGTGGTGGGTTATGGCATGGTCGGCCAGTGCACGCAGGCTGTCGGTGTCGCCTTGGGCCGAAAAGTGTTCAAAGTGGCCAAAACGCAAAAAGCTGGGTGCCACGCGGGCCACGACGGCAGCGCTTTCCATGGTTTCACGGCGCACCGGCTCGGGCGAAGCCACCAAGCACAAGGCCCGGGTGGTGGGAATGCCCAAGCCGTGCATGGCTTCGCTGCACAAATACTCGCGGATGCTTGAGCGCAGCACGGCGCGGCCATCGCCGCCGCGTGAATAGGGCGTGCGCCCCGCGCCTTTGAGCTGAATTTCTTGCGGGCCTTGCACCGATTGCGCCTCGCCCAGCCAAATGGCGCGGCCGTCACCCAACTGGCCCGCCCATTGGCCAAACTGGTGCCCGCTGTAGACCGTGGCCAGTGGCTTTGAGCCGACCATCAGCGCATTGCCCGCGAAGGCTTGCAGATGATCGTCGTCAAACAGTTCACTGGGCCAGCCCAGTTCGGCGCGCAAAGCCTCGTTGCAGGCAGCCCAGCGTGGCGCGGCCACAGGTGTGGGCTGCAAGGGGGTGAAAAACCGGGGACCCAGTTGGGTCAGGCGGTGCGTCCAGTCCAGCACGGGCAAGTCGTGGGCTGGGGTGATGGGAGAATCCGTCGGTGCAATTGACATCTTGGGATTGTCACGCCCTTGACAAGCACCCGCTGTGTGGCGGGTTTTAGGGGGAGGGTGCCGAAGGCCCAAGTGCACAATCTCCAGTTTGAGTAACACCCAACTGACAGGAGACACCCCATGCTGGGACTGATGCAACAGCAATCACTGCTGATTTCTTCCTTGATTGACTTTGCCGAAAAACACCACGGCGACAGCGAGGTTGTTTCGCGACGGGTGGAAGGCGACATCCACCGCAGTGATTGGGCGCAAGTGGC
This sequence comes from Comamonadaceae bacterium, assembly GCA_947458305.1. Classification (GTDB taxonomy): domain Bacteria; phylum Pseudomonadota; class Gammaproteobacteria; order Burkholderiales; family Burkholderiaceae_C; genus Limnohabitans_A. Next base: position 1,587 of record CANGZO010000015.1, on the reverse strand, counting down.
TGGGCGTTCGCGCCAAGTGGCCAATGCGTTGGACGCGCAAGGCGTGCCGCAAGGCTCGCGCATCGCCACTCTGGCCTGGAATGGTTATCGCCATCTGGAGCTTTACTTTGGCGTGAGCGGATCGGGTCGGGTGCTGCACACCATCAACCCGCGCTTGCACCCAGAGCAAATGGCGTGGATTGCCAACCACGCTGAAGACCAGGTCTTGTGTTTCGACATGACGTTTTTGCCGTTGGTTCAAGCTTTGCATGCCCATTGCAAGACGGTGACCCATTACGTGGCCCTGTGCGATGCCGACAAACTGCCCGCTGACACAGGCATCCCCAATTTGGTCAGCTACGAGGCATGGATCAAGCCGCAGTCCAACAGCTACAGCTGGCCGCAGCTGGATGAAAACACCGCTTGCAGCCTTTGCTACACCAGCGGTACCACCGGCAACCCCAAGGGCGCTTTGTACAGCCACCGCTCCACCGTGTTGCATGCGTATGCCGCCGCTTTGCCCGATTCCATGTGCATTTCTGCCCGCGACGCCATCTTGCCTGTCGTGCCGATGTTCCACGTCAATGCTTGGGGTATTCCATACAGCGCCGCCATGGCGGGTGCCAAACTGGTGTTCCCTGGCCCAGCCTTGGACGGCAAATCGGTTTACGAGTTGATCGAATCCGAAGGCGTGACCTTTGCGGCTGGCGTGCCCACTGTGTGGCAGATGTTGCTGGGGCACATGAAGCCGGCAGGGCTGAAGTTCAGCACACTCCAGCGCACAGTGATTGGCGGCTCGGCCTGTCCGCCCGCCATGATCGATGCTTTTCGAGAGGACTACGGGGTCGACGTTTTGCACGCTTGGGGCATGACCGAAATGAGCCCCTTGGGCACCGTTTGCACCTTGAAAAACAAGCACTTGGGCTTGCCTGCCGACGCGCAAATGAAGTTGCGCATGAAGCAAGGTCGCTGCATTTACGGCATCGACATGAAGATCGTGGATGCAGATGGCCAGGCGCTGCCGCACGATGGCAAGGCGGCAGGCGATCTGTTGGTCAAAGGCCCTTGGGTGATTGCCACTTATTACAAGCAAGAAGGCGGTGGCCCTTTGGCGGACGGTTGGTTCCCCACAGGCGATGTGGCCACCATCGATGCCGATGGCTTCATGCAAATCACCGACCGCAGCAAAGACGTGATCAAGTCGGGCGGCGAGTGGATCAGCTCCATCGATGTGGAAAACATCGCCATGGCCCATCCGGCTGTGGCCATGGCCGCTTGCATCGGCATGCGCCATCCCAAATGGGACGAGCGGCCCATCGTGTGTGTGGTTAAAAAACCTGGCGCCGAAGTGAGTCGTGAGGAGCTGATTGCTTTTTACGAAGGCAAAACCGCCAAATGGCAAATCCCAGACGATGTGGTCTTTGTTGACGCCATTCCTTTAGGGGGCACCGGCAAGATGCTCAAGACGCGACTGCGCGAGCAATTGGCCAACTACAAATTGCCAGGGCTTTGAGCGCAATCATGAATTCAAGATTAAAAGTCGCGGGTGTGATACGCCTTAGGGACAAACCCCGAGCGATTTTCTTTGGCCAGAGGTTACGCTTCATT
>CANGZO010000014.1 GCA_947458305.1 Comamonadaceae bacterium | reverse complement strand
TTTTTCTTCTGAACGACAAGGATCTTTTAGCTCATTTGGAGAGCTGCCAGACAGCTGGCGTAACTATAATTGTAACGCCCCTATGCATTCTGGGATTTCATGATTCTTGCTTGAGCGATCGGTGACCTTTTGATGGGCGCCGCCTTAAACGGCGGATGCTCAAAAGAGTACAACCTTGACTCGAAATATTATTACTAATAAAGAAACGCTATTTCTATTATGGAAATAAATAGCAATATATAGCTATTTCAATCAAAGAATGCTATCTAAGAAAGTAAATTTAAAAGGTGAAAACCGGGTGAAATCACCTTCAAGGTGACATGGCATTGAAAAATTCATTGCTTTTTAAGAAATGGCATGGTTAAAATTAGAAAACACGTGGGTCAATGACCCTTCCTTTAACCATGAGCAGGCAATGCCGAGATTCAAGTCATGAAAGAGAACCCCGGGGACAGCCGTCCCAGCCCGGCCGAACACCTGGCCATGTATGAGCGAATGCTGCTTATCCGACGTGTAGAGGAGCGCCTGGGCGCGGACTTCAAGGCGGGTAAATTGATTGCTGGCGTGCACCTTTACAGCGGTCAGGAGGCTGTAGGCGTGGGAGTGTGCCAACACTTGCGCGACACCGACTGGATAGCCAGCAACCACCGTGGGCATGGTCACTTCCTGGCCAAAGGTGGTGACGTGCGGGCCATGATGGCCGAGATTCACGCCAAGGTAACGGGTGTGTGCAAGGGGATGGGTGGCACCATGCACGTTGCAGATTTGAGCAAGGGGATTTTGGGCGCCAATGGCATCGTCGGCGGTGGCATCAGTCTGATCTGTGGTGCGGCCTATTCACAGTCGCTGCAAGGTGATGGCGCAGTGTCCGTAGCTTTCTTCGGCGATGGTGCTTCTACCCAGGGCGTGATGAGCGAGGCTCTCAATCTCAGCGCCCTTTGGAAGCTGCCCATGATCTTCATCTGCGAGAACAACCTGTTCTCGGAGTTCTCGCGTTCGGACACCGTGGTGGCTGGCCGTATCGTGGACCGTGCTGGCGCCTACGGCGTTCCGGGTGTGCAGGTTGATGGCAATGACTTGGATGCAGTGTGGACCGCCGCCAGCGAGGCCGTGCAACGAGCCCGTAACGGCGAAGGTCCCAGTTTCATCGAAGCCTTCACATATCGCATGTCTGGCCATGTGGAGGCCGAAACCGGCTTCCTGCAGGGTGCACAGTACCGCAGCGAGGAAGAAGTCCAATCTTGGGTTGAGCGCGACCCGATCCAGCGGCAAAGGGCTCAACTTTTGAGTGCTCAACAAGCTACTTTGGACCAGTTGACCGACATCGAAGCTCGCGTTCTCGCGCAAGTCGAAGACGCCGTGCAATTTGCCATTGACAGCCCGCCGCCTCCGCTAGAGCAAGCGCTTCAATTCATGTTCGCCTGAGGGAGCCCCAATTCATGGCAAAGAAGAGACTTATCCAGGCGATCAACGAGGCCCTCGTGGAAGAGATGACACGCGACGAACGCGTCATCCTTTTCGGAGAGGATGTAGAAATCAGCCTCTTTGGTGATACCCGTGGCCTTTCAGAGCGCTTTGGGCCCAGCCGAATTCGTAACACACCGATTTCCGAAACTCTGATCACCGGCATGGCGCTGGGTGCGGCCGCTGCAGGGCACCGCGTGGTGGCGCACATGATGTTCGCCAATTTCACTTACACGGGTTTCGACTCCATCGCCAACCAGGCGGCTAAGTTGCGCTACATGACCGGGGGGCAGGCACGTTTGCCTGTGACCTACGTGGCAGCCTACGGTGGTGGGCGTTCGATTGCTGCACACCATTCCGACACGCCCTACCCGTTGTTGATGAACTTGGGCGGTATTCGTGTGGCCGTTCCCGCCACCCCCGAAGACGCCAAGGGGCTTATGAAGTCCTGTATCCGCAGCGACAGCCCATCCTTTTTCCTGGAAGCCGGTGGCCGCGGAGGTGAGATGGGCGAGGTGCCCGATGGCGATTACGTCACGCCCTGGGGCCAGGCGGCTGTGCGTTGCACGGGGAGCGACGTGACCGTGGTGGCCATCGGTTCCATGGTCAAGCTGGCCATGGCTGCGGCCGAGGTGCTGCGCAATGAACACAGTATCCACGTCGAGGTGATCGACCCGCGCACGCTGGTTCCGCTGGACGAGGCCTGCATCCTGAGCTCGGTAGAAAAGACGGGGCGTTTGGTCCTGGTCGATGAGTCGCGTGACAGCTGCAGTGCCGCAAGTCATATCGCCGCCATCGTCGCCGACAAGGCGTTCGGATCGCTGCGTGCCCCCATTCGCCGTGTGACGGTGCCGGATGTTGCCATGCCCTATGCCCCCAATTTGGAGCGGCTGGTGATGCCCAGCGTCGAACGCATCGTCGCCACCATCCAGCAACTGAAGGACAGCCGTCCCTGAAACCCATGAAAGTCAATCTCAAACTCTCCCGCGTTGGCATGAACATGGAGTCTGCCACCATCAGCGTCTGGCACAAGAAGCCCGGTGACATCTTTCGTAAGGGCGAAACGCTGTACGAAATTGAAAGTGAAAAAGTGACCATGGAGGTGGATGCACCTTGCGACGGAAAGCTGTTGTCCCACACCGTGGAGGCAGGCAGCGAAGCCACTGTGGGTGGCAACGTGTGCGTCATCGATACGGATCTGTCAACATGAATGCAAGCGATCAAATGAATTTCAAGCTCGGCATGCGAACACAGGATTTGGTTGGGCGCGCTGCGCGTGTCATGCCAGGTCGGCAGAGCAATCTTCGTGCGCTGCCCGAACCTCCGGTATTCATCGATAGGGCGGTGGGTCAGAGGCTATGGGACGTTGATGGCCGTGAGCTGATCGACTTTGCCATCGGCATGGGCCCTGGTATCTGGGGACACGGCAACCGCGAATACCAGGACGCCCTTCATGCGCAGCTGGAAAAGTTGTTCGTCGTGGCCTCGGGCATGCTGCAGACCGAGCCTGAAGTGCAGCTGGCCGAGCGTATCGTCAGCCACGTGCCTTGCGCCGACCGCGTGCGATTTGTGACCACCGGTTCAGAGGCAGTGCAGATGGTGGTGCGTTTGGCGCGCGCCTTCACGGGGCGGCGCCTTTTTGTTCGCTTTGAGGGCCACTACCACGGCTGGCTGGACAATGTTTTGGGTGGCCGGGTCAACGATGAGCAGGGGGCCGATCCTTATGCACTCGAAAACCCGGCGGACCCCATGCACACCGAAGGTCGCGCTGAGTTTGCCATGCGCGAATCTTTCAAGATCCCATGGAACGATGCAGATGCCTTGGAGAACCTGCTAAAGATCCATGGCAAAGACATTGCTCTGGTCATGATGGAAGCAGTCATGACCAATGGGGGGTGCTGCATCCCACGCCCTGGCTACCTCGAGCGAGTGCGAGAGCTTTGCACGCAGTACGGCGTGGTCTTTTGCGTTGACGAGGTCATCACAGGCTTTCGCATGGGCCTTGGCGGTGCCCAGGGCCATTACGGCGTCACCCCCGATTTGGCCAGCTTCGGCAAGGCCATAGCAGGCGGCATGCCGCTGGCGGCCGTAGCGGGTCGTGCCGACATCTTCGAGCTGCTGCGTTCCAACGCTGTAGTAGGTGCAGGTACTTTCAATGCCGCCCCCATGAGCATGACAGCTGGCCTGACCACCATGCGCATGCTGGAGCGCGATAATGGTGCTGCGTACAGGTACATCGACGAGATGCAGTCGCACTTCATGAACGAATTCAAGCGGCTGGGCAGCAAGCACGGACACAACCTGTTGGTGCAAGGCGTGCGAGGCGTGTTCTGTGCCCACTTTACCTCGCTGCCAGTGGCGTACTCAGCACGCGACCTTGCAGAGCATGCGGATCGTGACAAGGCACGCAAACTGCGCTTGGCGCTGATTGAAGAAGGGGTCTATGCTGGCCGTGGCGACCGCTACTTTGTGTCGGCTGGCCTGACGACTGCCGATCTGGAGGACGGGTTGGCCAGACTGGATCGTGCGCTGGCTCGCGTCTAAACAAGGCAGAGACTGTTCATGAGCAACGCGCAGCCAACAACCCATGTGTTCCGTCAGGAGCCAAGTGTGGTGCCAAATGCGGATCCGGTTGCGCCAATGGCCTTGGTACTGTCAGTCGATGTGAACGTTGCCGGAACACTGGAACTGAAGGCTGTCTCCGAAGGGGTGTCACAGCGTTATCGCTGGCAGGTCGAATCCGGCGCCAAGTCGCTGCCGGTTGTCGGGTTAAAGCCGGCTCGGTCGTACCTCCTGGAAGTGTCACTGATTGACGCTCAAGGGCAGCTGTTTTCGGCAAAGCCACTGACTATTCAGACGCCCGCACTACCCATCAGCAGCCTTGACTTTCCACCGTTGCGCGTGAACTGTGCGCAGCGTGACCGCATGGAGCCCGGACTGACGCTGTTGAGTGTGCGGCGTCGTGCGCTTGGGCGATCACATCGCATGACAGCCGAGCAACGTCGATTCACCACTGACTGGAGTCTGATACTGGCGCTTGACGAGGACGGTGACATCGTCTGGTTCTACCGCAGCCCTGCACGGATTTCCGGGGTGGCTGCTTTGAATAACGGTCACCTGTTCTTTCACACGACGCGAAACAGCCCGACCGAAATCGACTGGCTGGGGCGCACACTGCGTTGCTGGGGTGCCGCCCTGGGGCCTACCCCGATGCCACCGGGCGCTGTCCCTGTTCCGGCAGTGACCTTGCACCACCAACCCGATGCGCTGCCCAACGGCAATTTCCTGTCGCTCAATGCCTTGCCGCGCCTTATCGAAAACTACTACACGAGCGAGACTGACGCTACCGCACCAAGGCGGTCGCAATGGGTGATGGGCGACGAGGTCATCGAGTTCACACCTGAAGGTGAAGTGGTTTGGCGCTGGAACTGCTTCGACCACCTCGACCCGTTCAAGATCGGTTTCGACACATTCTGGTCGTATTGGTGGGTACGCGGTTTCCCGGGCCATTTGGACTGGACGCATGGCAACGGTGTGCACCACGATCCGCGTGATAACTCGGTGCTGCTGTCGCTGCGCAACCTCGATGCTGTGATCAAGATTGACCGATCGACAGGTCAGATCCGTTGGATTTTGGCGCGCGACATCGGCTGGTCAGAGCCGTTACGGGCCAAACTGCTGAGGCCAGTCGGAGAGGACTTCATCTGGCCGAGCCACCAGCACAACCCGCGACTGACACCACAAGGACACATCGTTGTCTTCAACAACAACGTCCACCAGGCGATTCCTTTTACAGGGGAGCGCGTCAAGAGTGCATCAGAATCACTAAGCCAAGCAGTTGTCTACGAAATTGACGAGGACAAGCAAACTGTTCGCGTGGTTTTTTCTACACCGACGGTTGCTTCTGAGGGTGCTGTGAGTTTTGCCATGGGCGACGCTCATGTTCTGCCGCGCACAGGCAACGTGCTCGTGGACTTCTCGCTGTGCTATCCCGGCCTGAGCATCGAAACCTTTGATGCCAACGACCTGACGCGGGTCTACCCGGACGATCTTCCCTCAACGCCACGCATCCGGGAGTACGCAATCGACGACCCGCAGAACCCAGTTTTTGACATTGAGGTTGTCCCACTTCACGATTTGGTGCAGATGGAGGTGTTCGGGGTGGCTCGTGTTGCAATCCCAGATCAAGTGCTGCAGGAGGAAGGGGTATGAGGATAAAGAGTGAAGTTGACTTCTGGTCGGGGGTGGTTTTCATCTTGGTGGGCTTGGCATTTGCAGTCGGTGCTACTGAGTATCGATTTGGAACATCAGCGAGGCCTGGGCCTGGTTATTTTCCGCTCGGACTTGGACTGCTGCTCGCCATTGTGGGCGTTATCGAGCTGATCGGTGCGCTGGGCCGTGAACGCAATGACGATGACCGAATCACGTCACCCATTTGGCGGCCCATGTTGGTCGTAGTGGCAGCAGTGCTTGGAGCGGGTTTCCTATTGCCGCGTGTTGGCATGCTGATCACCTTGCCATTCGTCATCGTCCTCACTTGCTTTGCCAGCAGCGACTTCAAATTTCGTGAGGCGTTTGGCTTGGCGGCTGTTCTCACCTTAGGTAGTTGGCTGCTCTTTGTCGTTGCACTGGAGCTGCGTATTCCTGTCATGCCGAGCAAAATATAAAGAGACGAGACGATGGACCTGTTTTCGAACTTGGCAACCGGATTCGGAGTTGCGCTGAGCTTGCAGAATCTGGCCTTTGCGCTAGGCGGTGTGTTTATCGGAACCCTCATAGGCGTTCTGCCCGGATTGGGACCAGTGCCTGCCATCGCGATGCTTTTGCCGTCGATCTATACGCTAGATCCGACAGCCGCGTTGATCATGTTGGCTGGCGTCTATTACGGTGCACAGTATGGTGGCTCGACAACGGCCATCCTGATTAACCTACCCGGAGAGTCAAGTTCGATCGTCACGGCCATCGATGGTTATCAGATGGCACGCAAGGGGCGGGCGGGCGCTGCCCTGGCGGCTGCTGGACTTGGGTCATTTTTTGCAGGTTGCGTGGGTACCTTGGTGCTGGCGGCATTTGCGCCTGCACTGGCAGGGATTGCTTTTGCCTTCGGTCCTGCCGAATACGCTGCATTGATGCTGCTTGGGTTGATCGGTGCCGTTGTACTGGCTTCTGGCTCGGTCATCAAGGCAGTTGGAATGGTGCTTCTAGGCCTCTTGCTTGGCCAGATCAACACCGATCCGTTGTCAGGAGTTGAACGCTTTAGCTTCGGCATTCCCGAGTTGACCGACGGTCTTGGCTTCGTCGCAGTCGCCATGGGTTTGTTCGGCTTCGGCGAAATCATCGGAAATTTGAATCGCCCCCCTCAATCGCGCGAAGTCTATACGCGGGACGTCAAGAACCTATGGCCAACGGGTGAGGACTTTCGGCAGGCGATGCCGGCTGTATTACGGGGTACGGCACTCGGTTCCTTGCTGGGTGTCCTACCGGGTGGTGGTGCCATCCTTGCGTCGTTTGCTTCATACACGCTGGAAAAGCGGGTCTCCAAGACACCCGAGCGATTCGGGCACGGTGCTATCGAGGGTGTAGCAGGACCCGAAAGTGCAAACAATGCGGCGGCTCAAACCTCCTTCATTCCGATGCTGACGCTTGGCATCCCACCCAACCCCGTGATGGCATTGATGATTGGTGCGATGGTGGTCATGGGTATCGCACCAGGTCCCAAGGTCATGATTGAAAACCCAGACTTGTTCTGGGGCCTCATTGCTTCGATGTGGATCGGCAACTTGATGTTGATCATCCTCAACCTGCCGTTTATCGGCATTTGGGTGAAGCTCCTGACGGTGCCGTATCGGTTCTTGTTTCCATCGATCGTTTGTTTCTGCGTGATTGGCCTTTACACGCTGTCGAACAATAACTTCGATATATACCTCGCTGGCGTGTTTGCTGTCATTGGCTTTGCATTCATCAAGCTCCGATGCGAAGCAGGTCCTTTGTTGCTGGGCATGGTACTTGGGCCGATGCTCGAAGAGAACCTGCGCCGAACGCTTCTTGTCGCACGCGGTGACTGGAGCGTGCTCATCACCCGTCCTATCTCTGGCACCTTGATCGCGCTTTCTGTCGTGATGCTGGTGGCCGCATTGTTGCCCGCAATAAGAAAAAGGCGAGACAACGCCTTCCGTGATTAACCTCTCTCCACAAACATTAAAGGAGTTCAACTTATGAAGAGTTTGTTCGCATCGATCGCTATTGTTGTGACTGGCGCACTGACCGCAATTCCAAATATTGCCTCTGCACAAAACCGTATCTTCGTCGGTACCGTTGCAGGATCTGATCTGGACGGGCTTGCGCGTCGCGTGGCGGAGGTACTGGCTGCTTCTGATGGATCACGCTGGATCGTTGAGAATCGTCCCGGATCTGGCGGTGCTCTCGGATTCGAAGCGCTCAAGAACGCGCCCGCAGATGGTACGACTCTTCTGATGGCCCCATCGGGTGCAATGACCTTGACACCCCACACACGTGGCAACCTCAAGTACTCTTTGGCGGACGTGGCGCCAGTTTCTCGGGTTGCCGGATTCGATGTGGCCTACATCGTGAGCGCCAAGGTTCCGGCGACAACGCTGAAGGCCTACATCGACTGGGTCAAGCAAGACAACGCCCGCGCTGTGTTCGCCACCCCCCAGTTTGGAGGCATCCCACACATGTTCGGCATCAAGCTGGGGCGCGCAGCCGGTGTTCCGCTTGACAATGTGGCCTACCGTGGTGGTGGAGCGCAGTTGATCACCGATGTGGTTGGCGGGCACTTGTTGGCGGCCTCGTCGGGCGTCGCGGAGTGGTTGCGCGAACATCAAGCTGGAACGGTGCGCATATTGGCGACCAGCGGTACGAAAAGAGCTCCCCAACTCCCGAATGTGCCGACTTTTCAAGAGCTCGGCTACAAAGACTTGGTGGCCTCAATCTCCTACATCTTGATGGCGCCAGCGCAAACTCCCAAGGCAACGATCGATGGCATAGCAGCCCGTGTTAACAAGGGCCTTGCTGATGCGAAGTTACGCGAGGCCTTGACTGCGCAGGGCTTTGTTGTTGACGGAACAGCAGCCCCAGCAACGGTGGCAGCTGACTTGAGGGCAGAACACAAATATTGGGGTGACTTGGTCAAGGATACCGGATTCAAGATGCCGAATTGACGAGTTCGACCGCGCGCCTTTGGAACCCCGATGGAGTTGTTATCAGCCTTAGTGTTTGGGGCCTGCGCGGGTGCTCTGATGTACTTGTCTGGCGTTGGGGGCGGCGTTGTCGTCGTTCCCACGCTGGTTGGTCTGTTTGGAATGTCCTTGCCTGTTGCGGTCGGTACAGCCAGTGCCTTCTCTTTTGTTTACAAAATAGGTGCCGGATTTAGCCACCAACGTGCCGGCAACGTGGCATGGCCATTGCTACGGACATTTCTGAAAGCGGCGTTTGGGGTTTGCCTCATCTGTTCGGCATTGGTGGCTTGGGTCATGGGCCAGCCTGGGCTTTTGGCTTCAGTGGTGAATGTCTCGCTCAAGCTGGCGATATTCGCCGCAGGCCTATTGGCCCTGGTGTCCCTCCACTCAAAGAATTTGAGTCGCGTCCTGCAAAGACTCGGGCTTGCCCCATTGGCGTGCGCGACAGGTGCGCTTGTCGGTGCGACAGGTACGGGTGGCGGCATCTTGGTCTCACCCGCGTTGTTGGCCACCAGCGGCGAGTCGGCGCAACGCGTGGTCGGCACTTCGCTGGTCATCGGTCTCGCTCTTTCGGCCTGCACGGGCGTGGTTTTCGGCATGAGTGGCAGCATTGATAAGACCCATCTAGGCGCCATGCTTTTGGGTGCCTTGGTGACGATGCCGATCGCCAAGTTTGGATTTGAGCGACTGAGCGCGCAAGCCATTCGCAGGTTGACCTCGGCGGCGATCATGTTGGCGCTTGCAATGATGATGGCGTCACTCTGGCGCAGTGCATTTTCCTGAAGAAAGGTTTCGATCTCTATGCCACTCTCTCACATGACTAAACCTGCCTTTGTGGAGGTATCGGTTCCCGTCTACCGTACACCCGAGCTTTTGATCAACGGCCGATGGCGCCCTGGGCGGGGCGCACTACGCATCGCGGTTTGCAATCCTGCGACCGAAGAGCCGTTGGGCGAGTTTTCTTCTGCCAGTAAGGAGGATTTGTCGGAAGCCTTGGCTGCATCTGCGTTTGGATTTGCAGCCTGGAGCCAACGGCCAAACCGCGAACGCGCCGAAATTCTGGAGCGTGGTGTGGCGCGCATGCTGGAGCGGCTGGAGACCATCGCAACCTGGCTCACTCTGGAACAGGGTAAAACCTTGGCGGAGTCGCGACAGGAAGTACAAATTGCGGCAGAGATGATCAAGTGGTACGCCGAGGAGTCACGCCGCGTGTATGGCCGCCTGGCATCTTCGCGCTTGGTCGGCGCCAACATGGAGGTGCGTAAGTACCCGGTTGGTCCGGTGCTGGCCCTTTCCCCCTGGAACTACCCGGTGATATTGACGGCCCGCAAGATCGGCGGTGCGTTGGCGGCCGGATGCTCGGTGATCGTCAAGGCGGCCGAGGAAACGCCTGCGGCCGTGGCCGCCATGGTGGATTGTCTACAGGCTGAGCTGCCGCCCGGCGCCCTTCAGCTTGTTTACGGAAACCCAGTTGAAATATCGGAAACGTTGATCGCCAGCCCGGTTATTCGCAAGGTGTCCTTCACCGGTTCTGTGGATGTCGGCCGAACACTGGCACGGCACTGCGCCGAAGGCTTCAAGCGGACCACGTTGGAGCTGGGCGGGCATGCGCCCGTCATCGTGTGGGCTGATGCCGATCTGGACCGATTCGTACCCATGCTGGTTGGGCACAAGTTCCGTAACGCAGGACAGGCCTGTCTGGCGCCCACACGCTTCCTGGTGCACAAGTCCATTGAGCGTGAGTTCTGCGACCGCTTCGTTGCCGCGACCCAAGCATTGAAGGTTGGCGACGGCATGAATACAGCGACGCAAATGGGTCCTATGATCAATGCGCGTCGCAAGTCAGCCATGGCACCCTTGGTGGCTGACGCGCTAAAACATGGCGCCGACCTGGCCTGTGGCGGCGCAATGGATGGCCTTGGGCACTTCCATGCACCAACCGTTCTGCGCAATGTGCCGATCACGGCGAGGATCATGTCGCAGGAACCCTTCGGGCCTCTGGCACCCATCACAGGATTCAACACACTCGAGGAGGCGCTGGCCATCGCCAACGACAACCCTTATGGCTTGGCGGCATACCTGTTCACCGACAGCAGGCGCATTGCCCACCAGGTGACTGATCGACTGGAAGTAGGCGCTATCGCCATCAACAACGTCATCGTTTCCATGCCCGAAGCGCCATTTGGCGGCATCAAGGACAGCGGCATAGGCAGCGAGAGCGGTATTGAAGGCATGGCGTCCTTCCTGGACACGCGCACCGTCCATGCTGCCCACTGAGCCGGATGAACACCAGTTAGGGTAAGTCCTAGCGCCAGAATATTACGTAACTATTTGAGAAACACCGTATTTTTTATAGAATCACCTAAACCTATACCTAGGCCAACCAACAAAACCCATAGGAGAACACGATGAAAATTTCCAGCATTACCCGAGCCGTATCAGCCCTGCTGGCCATGATGGCCTTGGGCGCACATGCGCAAGTCACCATTTCCGGTGCCATTGACACAAGCCTCGAAACCGTGAATACCGGGGACCCCGGCGGAAAAAGAACGAATGTAGGCGGCAACACGGCAACAGGCAGTCGGGTCGTCTTCTCAACGCGTGAGGACTTGGGTGGTGGGCTGTCGGCCTTCTCCCGGTTTGAATTGGGTCTGCGCCCCGAGTCAGGTGACATGCTGCCGGGTGCAAATGCCTTCTTTGGCCGCACAACTATTGTGGGTATCGAAAGCCAAGCTTGGGGGCAAGTGTCGATGGGCCGCACTGGAACACCGCTTGTGCCTTTTTTGAACCAAACTGACTTCGGAAGCATCGGCTATTACGGAAACAACGGCAGCATCAGCCAAAACATCGACGCACGTGTCAGTAACGGTATTTTTTACCAGTCGCCATCAATGGGTGGTATCACTGTACGTGCAATGGCCTCGGCTCCTCAGAATGCAACAGAGCCATTAGATCTGAACAGCATGAGGGGATTGGGGGCGTACTACAGCAAGGGCAAGCTGAACTTGGCAGCCGCCCACCAAACCAAAGTAACACGAACTGCGACAGGAACAAATCTCGCTGTAGATGACCAGACCGAGACAGGGATTGGTGGCCGCTACAACTTCGGCTGGGTGACGGTGAATGCCGGTTTGTACAAAATCGAGCAGGTATCGCCAATCGCCTCTCGCGATCGGGCCATTCCAAGTGACAACACCACATCCTACTGGTTGGGTGCAGTGTTTCCTGTGGGTAAATCGGGTAGATTGGGCTTGCAGATGGGCGAGACCAAAGGCGACCGCAAAGTTGCAGGCTTAGACCCCAAAGGTACAACGATGGCAGCTTACTACAATCACAGTCTTTCCAAGCGTACAAGCCTTTATGTCAACTATGCCCGAGTCGACAACAACGCTGCCTCCATGGTCAGCTTGATACCCGCTGCATATTACGCACGCCTGCGTCCCACCGTGAATGGCTCAGATCCGAGCGCGTTTGCCCTTGGCATCATTCACACTTTCTGACATGACCATGAAACTGGCAGGACGCACTGCACTGGTGACCGGCGGCGCAACAGGTTTGGGCCGTGCCTTCGTGCAGCGTCTGCTGGCTGATGGGGCTCGCGTGGCCATAGGCGACCTGCGTGGCGCGCAGGAGGCTGCACTTGAATTGGATGCAACAGGTGCGAGGTGCATGGGTGTAACCATGGACGTTGCAGATGAAGTGTCGGTCCGCGAAGCTGTTGCCGCTGTCGCCGCGCAAATGGGTGGCGTGGACATCCTGATCAACAACGCGGCACTCTTTTCGACCCTGGTGAACCGTCCTTTTGAGGAGTATTCGGGTGACGAATGGATGAACGTCATGCGCGTGAACACCCTTGGGCCCTTCAACTGCGCCAAGGCTGTGGCACCGCATATGAAGGCCCAGCAATGGGGCCGGATCATCAACGTGGCTTCCACGTCGGCACTCAAGGGTCTGTCCAACATGGCCCACTATGTGACCAGCAAAGGCGCCGTTATCACTTTCACTCGCGTCCTCGCACGCGAGTTGGGTGCCTGGAACATCACCGCCAACGCACTGGCGCCGGGTTTGACGCTTTCAGACCAGATACTCAAAAATGACGACCATATGGCGAAGTTTGGCGAGGCCATTCGAAAGTCGCGCTCGATCCAACGCGATGCGTTGCCCGCCGACTTGGTAGGCACAGTGAGCTTTCTTGCAAGCGACGATGCCGCTTTCATGACTGGGCAGACGCTCTGCGTCGAGGGTGGTGCCATCTTTGTGTAAGTTCCTATGACCCAAGCACCACTGCGCAACTTGCTGTTCGTGATGAGCGACCAGTTGCGCTGGGACCACCTGGCCTGCAATGGCCACCCCAGCATCAGAACACCCAACCTGGATGCATTGGCGGCTCGAAGCGTCAGATTCGACGCCGCATTTGTGCAGGCAGGCGTGTGTGGACCGTCTCGTATGTCCTATTACACCGGGCGCTACGTGGGCTCACACGGCGTGACCTGGAATCGTGTGCCGCTGCCTGTGGAGCAGCCTACCCTGGGTGACTACCTGGCGGGTGCGGGTCGACAGCTGCACTTGATTGGCAAAACACATGTCATTGCCGACACGGCGGGCATGCAGCGCTTGGGCATGACGCCGGGCTCACCAACTTGGTTGCACCATGCCAGCGGTGGCTTTGTGGAGGTTGACCGCATCGAGGGCCACGGGCCGCCAGACGCCAAGAGCGGCTATGCTGACTATTTGCGTGCCCACGGCTACAAGGGCGATGACCCATGGACAGAACATGTAGTGGGGGCTGATGGACCCGATGGTGAAACTGCCAGCGGCTGGTTTTTGCGCAACCTGCACTTGCCCGCACGCGTGGCCGAGGAACACTCTGAGACAGCCTATGTCACCGGATGTGCCCTGAACTATTTGGCTGAGCAAGGACAAAAACCTTGGGCGCTGCACCTGTCCTATGTGAAGCCGCATTGGCCCTACTTGGCGCCTGCACCCTACCATCAGCGATATAGCCCAGAGGACATGCTGCCAGTGAAGAAGCGGGCGAGTGAATTGATCGACCCACATCCGGTTGTGGCGGCTTATATGCAGATGGAAGAGTCACAGACTTTTGCGCGGGATGATGTCGTACGCCAGGTTCGGCCAGTCTACATGGGCCTGATCGAGCAGCTCGACCATCACATTGGCCGTGTCATCCAGGCCTTGAAAGATAACGGGCAGCTCGAACACACCCTCATCGTCTTCACCAACGACCATGGCGACTTTGGTGGCGACCACCATTTGGGCGAGAAGGACTTGTTCCATGATCAGGTCATTCGATCGCCACTGATGGTGTTTGATCCTCGTCCGCAGGCTGACGCCACCCGGGGTCATCGCGTGACAGCATTTGCCGAGTCCGTGGACGTGGTGCCTACCGCGCTGGACGCATTGCAGATCCGACCTAAGCTGGACCGGACCCAAGGGCGTTCTCTGATGCCCTGGATTCATGGCGACAGTCCGACAGACTGGCGTGACTGCGTTTTCGCGGAAATCGATTATTCATTCCGCCGCGCCCGTCTGCTGCTCAATCGTCAGCCTGGAGAATGCCGCGGTTGGATGGTTCGCGAGAGGCAATGGAAGTACGTGCGTTGGCAAGGTTTCGCGCCGCAACTTTTCAACCTGGAAGACGATCCGGACGAATATGTGGACTTGGGTAAAGACCCACGCTATGCGGCTGAGCGCCAGCGTCTGGACGAACGTCTGCACTCTTGGCTCAACGATCAACATCCACGCTTGACCATGGGCGATGACGAGGTCGCGCAACGAACTGATCGTGCCAAGGAGCACGGGATCTATTACGGAACCTGGTGATGCCGGATGATCCCCTGGTCATCCAGTACTCATCAACAGTTCTGAAGTGAAGACCGAATTCATCTGCGCGCACACCATCCAATGTTGGGTCGGAACGACGCCGATCTGGCCGTGAACTTTATCGAAAATCCAAGGAGTCAAAACAGTGGAAAGAGCAAAGAATTATTTTGACGGCATGTGGTCCGTCGGGACAGCCCAACCTGGCATCTGCATCAACCCGGCGAATGGCGAACACGCTGCCCAGTACAGCGAGGCATCCCTTGACGATGCCTTGACGGCCATCGGTGCGGCTCGCCAAGCCTTTGACCATGGCGCTTGGTCGCGCAGCCCGCGCCTGCGTGAGGCGGTGTTGCTGGAGTTTGCGGCCAACCTGCAAGCGCGCGCGCCCGAGATCGAGCGTTGGCTGGTGACACTCAATGGCAAGCTGACACGCGAAGCGCGTGGCGAAATCGCTACCGCCGTGTCTGAACTGCGCTTTTATGCGGGTTTGGCGCGCAACCTGTGGGGGCGTGTGGCCGAGATCGACAACGGGTGCTATTCGCAGCTCAGCCGTGAACCTGCTGGCGTGGCTGGCATCATCGTTCCATGGAATGCGCCGGTGATTCTGCTCATTCGATCTCTGGCGCCAGCCTTGGCTGCAGGTTGCACGGTGGTGATCAAGGCAGCGCACCAGACCGCCCTGGTGAACCAACTGACACTGGAGTGTCTGACCTCCATCGCAGGCCTGCCTTCAGGCGTGGTCTGTTCGTTCACGGAGTCGGGTGCGGACATCGGGCGTGCCATCAGCCAGTCCCCGCATATCGACGTCATCAGTTTCACCGGCTCTTCTGCTACTGGCAAAAGAATTGCCGCTGATGCGTCGGGTACGCTGAAACGTCTGTCGCTGGAACTCGGCGGAAAGGCGCCAGCCATCGTGTTGCCCGACGCCCCGCTGGTGTCGACCTTGACCGGTTTGGTCGCTGGCGCCCTGCCCATGGCTGGACAGCAATGCACGGCCATTGCGCGGGTGCTCGTCCACGATAGCCAATTTGACGAGACCGCCGCAGCGCTTGCCGAACGTTTAAACAGCCTGGTGATCGGGCCTGGGCATGAGCCCAACTCGCAATTGGGTCCTTTGATTGACCACGCCAACCGTGACCGCCTAGCCCGTTTGGCAACCGAGGCTTCGCAACACGGAAAAGTCTGGCTACAGGGCGGTGTCCCGACTGGCCCCCTGAGCCAGGGCGCGTTTGTCTCGCCCACCTTGGTGGAAGTGTCTGACCTGTCTTCCAAGTACATCCAGGAGGAGCTCTTCGGGCCAGTTCTGGTGATCGAGCGCTACCGCGATCAGGACGATGCGATTGCGCGCGCCAACGCCACACGCTATGGCTTGGCAGCCAGCGTATGGACGAGCGATCGCGCCGCTGGGCAGGCCATGGCGCGTGAATTGAAATCGGGCACCGTCTGGATGAACACCCACAACAAACTTTTCCCCGAGGCCGAGACCGGCGGCTTTCGGGAAAGTGGCTATGGCCGCTTGCATGGTGTGGAAGGACTGAACGATTTCCTCAGCACCAAGCACGTTTACTGGGAAAGCCAACCCATCGGCGCGGTGCGTTGATTGATTTGAAGGAAAACCATGGCTGTTCTTCGCACGATCCACACGGGGCTCACGGTTCATGACCTGGAGCAAATGCTGGCCTTATTTAGCCAATGCCTGAGCGCCCAAGCTGGCGAGATCCGGCAGATACCGGTTGGTGACACGCTGGGGCACATCACAGGCGTTGAAGGCGCGCAGGCCCGTGTGGCCATGGTGACGCTTCCGGGCGGGCATGTGGTGGAGTTGCTGGAATACAGCGCACCTGAAAGTGCGACATCCATGGCGCCTCGACCTTGCGATATCGGCGGCGCGCACCTCGCGCTGGAGGTGGAGTCCGTGTCGGAAACGACCCAGGCGATTGAGAGGTTCGGCTTCGCCGTTTCTGGCCGAATCCTGACCCTGCCTGGCGGACCATTTGCCGGCCGATGCGTGACCTATGTTCGAGATCAGCATGGTTTTACGCTTGAGTTGATTGGCGGTCAGTGAGAATCACGCCTAACGTCATCGGTAGCGTATGAATGCGAAAAAAGCACAGACGGATAGCTATTGAACTGCATCAGTTTTTTTCATGAAATCATCAACAAGTTGCGTTTGATGAATGGATGCCTGTCAACTCTAATCGCTTCTGGAATTTGACAAGTTTTGTAATCTTAATTTGATGTGACAGCTGAAACGGAAAAAGGAAACCGCATGATCTACGCAATTCAAAAAAACAGTCGCCGATCGATCCTGATGGCAGCTGCATTGATGTGCAGTGTTTTACCTTTCTCAGTTGGCGCCCAAAATTGGCCAGACAAGCCGATCAAAATTGTTGTACCTGCGCCTGGCGGGTCCGCAGTGGAAGTGATGGCACGCTTGATCAGCGACAAACTCCAAGCTCGCACGGGCCAGCCTGTGGTGGTGGATACGAGGCCTGGTGCAGATGGCGGGATCGCCGCAGTGGCTGTGAAATCGGCGACCGATGGCCATACCTTCTTGCTTGGCAATGCCGGCATCATGACCATTAACCCGCACTTCAATGCACGCCTTCCATACGACCCGGTAAAGGACTTCTTGCCGGTGTCCATGCTCGTCAACAACGTGGTGGTGATGACCGTATCCCCTACGCTAGGCGTAAACAGCGTGAAAGAATTGATTGCGCTGTCTAAGCAACAATCGGGTCGTATCAACTATGCCAGTGTTGGCGGGCGAGGCGGAGTACCCTTTCTGTCTGGACAACTTTTGCGCCAGCGCGCAGGCGCCGATCTGACCTGGATTGGATATGCGTCCGAAGCACAGGCTCGCACCGACTTGATGGGTGGGCAGATCCAGGTGATGTTCGACGTTTTGGCCTCAACCTTGCCGCTGGTTCAAGCGGGAAAATTGAAGATCATTGCCGTAACCGGAACACAGCGGGCGCCTCAACTGCCCGATGTTCCGACGCTCATAGAGGCGACAGGGACTGGAGTAGAAGGAGTTGGTTGGCTGGCGTTGTATGCGCCGGCTGGCACGCCAGAGACCGCAGTGAACGCGATGAACCAACATTTGCGGGCTATTCTTTCTATGGCCGACGTTCGTGAGCGCTTGAACGTTCTGGGCATGGAGCCGGTTCCTGGCTCCCCGCAAGGATTGGCACGTACCCAACGCGATGACTTCGCCAAGTGGGAGCGACTGATCCAAGAGCAGAAAATCTTGCCTCAGTGAACTTGCCTGCCTACTTGCGGGTTGTGTGAATTTTCGGGTTGGGGGCAGCCAGCTTGGCTGCAGTAGCTTTAAGGCGAGCCGTGAAATCCAAAGATGTTGACTTTGCTTGGGTGCCTCTGCGAGAGACGAGGTAGAGATCCAGATTGACGACAGGTGTTGTCAGCATGCTGATTTGCAAACCATGCCGCTTGCATTCCTCAATTGCAAATGAAGGGATGATGGCATGACCCAATCCGGCTCGAACCATAGCAATCACAGTGCCGATGAAGTTCACCACTTGGCGTTGTTTGCGTTCCTCCCCGTTTGTGGCTAGATGAGACTCCACAAGTGATTGGATCGGGTTATCCGCAGGCAATCCAATCAGTGAAAGATCACGAAGGCTAGACCAGGTTCGAGACGAGACATGAAGGCTATTGTTTGATACAGGTGGACTGATGCACATCAGGCGAAACCGGCACAGAGGCTGTCGCAAAAGTCCAACGGCAGGCTTGACGAAGAAGCCCAGGCCAATGTCTGCATCACCATCCAGAACGCTCTGCCGTACAGCATGGACGTCTGCATCGGCAAGTGTGATGTCAACTTGTGGGTTCGATTTTGTGAATTCTCGAATGATGTCGGGCAGTAGGCTCATTGATACCATGGGTGTCGCTGCGACGTGAAGACTTGACCTATGGGCTGCTTCGGTTCCTTGAATTGCCGAGCCAAGGTCTCGCAATTCCTGAACGATCCGCTGCGCCACAGGTAGGAGTTCGCGACCTGAGTCGGTGAGCGTCACGGACCGTGGATTGCGGTCGAACAAACGGGCCCCAATCTGATCCTCCAATTCCTTGATCAACATGCTCATGCCCGACTGTGACATGGGGATGCATTCAGCAGCTTTTGAGATGCTGCGAAGACGAACAACCTCAAGAAAAGCCATCAATTGTCGGCTACTTAAATGCATAAGCTTTTCTGATGCATGCATGAATAACTTCAGTTTGATTGATCAATGAATGTCGAGTTTAATGGAATCTCGAAAGAAGCAAACCTAGAAATCAAAATTGAATTTTGTCTTTTAGCAAAAAACAATTGCGCTTCGTCCGCAGTGGTAAATGCGAAAGATTTCGCAGAATTAAAGTCAATGAAATGAGTGATTGTCAGATGATGGAAACGACTGATGTTGTGATTGTGGGGGGTGGCCCCGTGGGTATGGGGATGGCCATTGACCTTGGGCAGCGGGGCGTTCGATGCGTTGTGGTTGAGCGTTACATTCAGCCGCAACCCATCCCCAAAGGCCAAAACCTGACCCAGAGGACGATGGAGCATTTCCACGCTTGGGGCGCTGAGAAGCAACTTCGTGCTGCGCGAACGATTCCGCCAGAGTACGGGATCGGTGGTTTGACATCCTATGGGACGTTGCTGGGTGAGTACTCTTATGACTGGTTACAGCGTGACCTTGTCAAGCCTTATTACTATGCAGCCAACGAGCGTTTGCCCCAGTACGCTACAGAGGCGGTGCTGAGGAAGCGTGCGGCCGAGTTACCCAAAATCGAGACGATCTATGGTTGGAGTGCCCAGTCCGTCTTGCAGGATGATGAAGGCGTTGAGCTTGTATTAACCGAACGTCAAGGCACTGGGCGAAGAAAGTTACGAGCGAAATATGTGATCGGTTGTGATGGCAGTCGTTCGGTTGTGCGCGAGCAGGCCGGAATAACGCAGACACGAACGGATCATGACCGTCTCATGGTGCTGCTGGTTTTTCGTTC
>CANGZO010000013.1 GCA_947458305.1 Comamonadaceae bacterium | reverse complement strand
GGCGAAGAAAACTTCGCTTTTTATTTTGGCGGTGCCGACACCCCAACGCCCGACCAGCGCCGCTGGGGCGCACGCAAAGACGGGTTGTACGCCTGGGACAAACACGATGCGCGCTTTGATCTGAAACAAAACCCCAACGAATTCCACCGCTTTGGCTGGGTGGTCGAACTCGACCCGATGGACCCGAGCAGCACCCCCATCAAGCGCACCGCGCTGGGCCGCGCTGCGCACGAAGGCGCCTGGGTGGGCGTGACCAAAGATGGCCGCGCCGTGGTCTATTCGGGCGAAGACGCCCGCTTCGAATACATCTACAAATTCGTCAGCCGCGACAAGATTGCACCGGCGGGCAATGGCCTCACCCAAGCCCAGGCCAACAAAGAATTGTTGGACCACGGCACCTTGTACGTGGCCCGCTTTGACCCCGATGGCCGGGGCGAGTGGTTGCCACTGGTGCACGGCCAAGGCCCGCTGACAGCGGCCAACGGCTTTGCCGACGCAGGCGAAGTTGTCATCAAGGCCCGCCAGGCCAGCGACCTGCTGGGCGGCACCAAAATGGACCGCCCAGAATGGCTCACCATCGACCCGGACAGCGGCTGGGTCTATTGCACCTTGACCAACAACAGCCAGCGCGGCGAGCCTAGCAGACCCGGGGTCGATGCAGCTAACCCGCGGGCCAACAACGTCATGGGCCAGATCATCCGCTGGAAAGAAGATGGCGACTTTGACGGCCGCCGCTTCGAATGGAACCACCTGGTGCTGGCGGGCGACCCTGCCAACGAACGCGCCGAGGCCAAGGGCAACATCCGGGGCGACATTTACGCTTGCCCCGATGGCATCGCGTTTGACCAGCGCGGCGTGCTGTGGATACAAACCGACACCCATGCCACCCAGATGTACAAAGGCGAGTTGGCCCGCGTGGGCAACAACCAGATGTTGGCCTGCGATCCGGTCACGGGCGAAACCCGCCGCTTTTTGACCGGACCCACCCACTGCGAGGTCACCGGCGTCGACCTGACCCCGGACGGTACCACCATGTTCATCAGCATCCAGCACCCCGGTGAAACACCCAGCGACCGCAGCGATCCGGCCGACCCCGCCAGATACTCCAACTGGCCTGACTACGCGCCCGGTGGGCGACCTCGCTCATCCACGGTGGCCATCCGCAAAAAAGATGGTGGCGTGATCGGCACCTGACCCCTTAGATCTGTTTGTAGGGGTTCATCATGGCGCGGGCATCGCCAACAGATCCGGCATGTGCGCCCACGTCATCAGCGCAGAGGCTTGGGCTGTATCGGCCGAAAGCCATGCGTCGTGCAACGCTGGCGCCACGATCACAGGGGTGCGTTTTTCGTCTCCTGGCTTGTGAAACTGCTGCATCACCGGATGTTCGTCTGCATTGACCGTCAGCATGGAAAAGCTCACCACCCGCTCCCCTGAAGCGGGGTCAGTCCAACGGTCCCAAAGGCAGGCGATGCCAAACGGCTCGCCAGACGCGCGTTCAATCTGCCATCGGACAGGCTTGCCCGATGCATAACTGGGCTCATAGAAGTTGTCGACCAGCACCAAGCCGAACTGTCGCTGCCGCCATGCGGTCCGGTAACTGGGTTTTTCTGCCGCGGTTTCGCTGCGCGCGTTGTAAGTGTGCCGACTGATCTTGTCGTCCTTGGCCCAAGCTGGTATCAAACCGAACCGCGCCAAACCACAGGCGACGCGATCGGATTGGTGGCTTTTGACGACCAAGGGGGCCGCATAGCCGGGATAGGCTTCTTCAGGAAAGTCTGAAGGCAGATCGACACCCAAGGTCTCTTTGACCCATTGGGCGCGTTGGGTTGGCGTGAAATTCGTGCACACGCGCCAAGTTTAAAAATGAGCGAACCGACGGATCTGGCCCATCACTTCCAACTCAGATCCAGTTTTCTGTTGTGTGCAGCGCAATCACGCAAATAAAGATTGATCAGGCTTTGATAAGGAATTCCGACTTGCTCTGAAATGCCTTTGAAATAGCCAATCGAGTCTTCATCTAAGCGAATGGTGATTTGCTTTTTCAATTGAGCTGCGTACGGGTTTTTGCGAGCATTGGTGAAATCGTATTCTTTTCGCATATTGGACCTTTCAGCGGTATTGCTTGGATTCATGTGTTGATGCTTTTCGGGCAGAAATGATCCGAATTAAATTGCCCTGCTCACGGTAACAATGACAGACAACCATGACTCGCAGCGAACTGCTGATGCCCAGCAGTACAAATCTTTCCTCATCTTCTGAGTGATCAGGGTCATCGATCAGTTTTGCATTTTCATCAAAGAAGACTGTGCGCGCCTCTTCAAATGAAACGCCATGCTTCTTCTCGTTGGAAGCAGCTTTTTTAGGATCCCATTCAAACCGTAGCGTCATAACTACAGTGTAGTTTTTATTTGAATGCGTCGCAAGCCGTTGGGGTAGCTCAGGCCTGGTTTTTCTATGCAGCTTATGAATTAACCGCCTTCTCCTCAGGCTTTGGCCCATTGGGCGCGATAGCTTGGCGGAAGTGTTTTGACAGCTTGAGATTCAAGGCAATCCCGCCCCAAAGGCTCACGCTAAAAGCCTGCAACACTGTTCAAAAAACCAAGGGTTGGATCTTGGCTCTCAACCAGCGTCAACCCGCCTCAACCCATCATCCGTCGCAAGCTTGCGAAGAAAAGCTCCGACTGAAGCCGTTCACCGTTGATTTGCTCCGCCACACGTGCTGCCAGCGCTGCATCCACCGGTTTGAGCGCCACACCGGTCGAAGCCGCCAGCACCTGCGCTTGGCAAGCACGTTCCAGGTAGTACAGGTCGTCATAGGCATAGTCCACGCGTTCACCGCACACGATGACGCCGTGGTTGCCCAAAAACACCACATCGGCCCCCTGCATGGCATTCGCGATGCGCTCGCCCTCGGTCATGTCCAGGGCCAGGCCGTTGTAGTGCGCATCCACCGCCAAGCGGCCATGAAAGCGCATGGCGGTCTGCGACAGGGTGGTGTCCAGCGCTCGGGCCGCCGTCAAGGTGAGTGCCGTGGCGTGCGGCATGTGGGTGTGCAACACGACCGACTTGCGCGCGATGCGGTGCACCGCCGCATGGATGAACATGGCCGTGGGCTCCACCGGGTGACGGCCCGCCAGCTGCTCGCCAGCCGCGTTGCACATCACGATGTCGGCCGCTTGCACCTCACTCCAATGCAAACCTCGCGGGTTGAGCAAAAACCAGTCGTCCCGGTCGGGCACCGCCACGCTGAAGTGGTTGCACACGCCCTCGCTCAGGCCTTGATGGGCGGCTGCACGCAAGGCCAGCGCCAGATCTTCGCGCAGCGACAACAGGGCTTCAAAGGTTTCATGGGCTTGCAAGGTGTACCTCCAAATTCCAATCTCGGGTGATTCAATGTGCGCAAGTCTGGCAAATGTGGGCAGACCTGCGCTGTGCATTTAACCAGACAACATGCCTGCCCTGCTGCTCAACAGCGCAGTCAATCTGATGACGGTTACTTTTTCTGCCTGAACACGTAAGGCTCCATGGGCGCGGGGTCTCGCCAAAGCCCTATTCTTTTGTCTCGAGCCTGTGACTCCGATTGCGCGTAGGCCTCACGGTCTTCTGGCGATTGCTCATTTTGATATTGCTTGTAATGCCAGGCCATGCCGCGTTTGACTTGCTCCAAATTGATGTCCACGCCAGCCAGGGTGACCACGCCCACGATGCGGCCATAACGGTCTTGCTTGGACCACGCCACTTCGACCGATTTGCCAAAGACAAGATCAGACAAGGCCTCTTTGGCCTTTTGACCAT
Source organism: Comamonadaceae bacterium (assembly GCA_947458305.1). Classification (GTDB taxonomy): domain Bacteria; phylum Pseudomonadota; class Gammaproteobacteria; order Burkholderiales; family Burkholderiaceae_C; genus Limnohabitans_A. The sequence goes on along the minus strand of CANGZO010000013.1, from coordinate 15,874 downwards.
AGGCTTGCGCTCTTTCAGGCGCATCAATTCCGGCCAGTCTGATTTTGTGCTGTGTTTTTTTGGCGTCCAAGACGGTGACAGAGTCACCATCGGACACGCCCACCACCCGTCCTTGGATGACGTTGGCAGCCGCCAAGTTGCCAAGAGCAAGGGCAGCGATTATTGAGAAAAATGTCAGCAATCGAATCACTTATCGATTTTGTCATTTTTTCGCTCCAGAGAAATTCGCGTGAACGGAGACCCGCTTGTGCAGCGCTCCAAACATCCCCAAGGCTCGCTGACTCAAAACCAACACACCATTTTTAAAAATGTCAAAGTCACACCCCTTGCCAAACATTGCTAATTTTGTTAATTTTTGAGTTGACTTTCACCCTCGGAACTTCAATGAAAAAATTCACTGCTTTGTTGTCTGTTGCCCTCACGAGTTTGAGCGCCCCCTCTTTTGCCGCCACGTGCGAAGCACAAGCTGCAGAGAAAAAACTGGCAGGCGCTGCTAAAAACAGCTTTGTGCAAAAGTGCGAAAAAGACGCTGCAGCGGCCTTGGCCACTGCCACCGCCACGTGTGAAGCACAGGCTGCTGATAAAAAGCTGGCAGGTGCGGCCAAAAACAGTTTCACCAAAAAATGCATCAAGGATGCCACTGGCGGCTGATTTTCTCGGACGCTCACCGGCTGTTGCGACGAATGAGATCAACACAAGACCACTGACACTTTCAGGCCCGTGGCTGATGGTTGAATTCCGGCATACTTTGCAACTCTTCGATCCTCGCAACAACCGCTTCTGCGATGGCGGCCCCCCAAAACCATGGCTTGGTTTTAAATGAACCGCCTAATTCAGACACTTTGATGAGCCAGCAGCAGACCACGACCTCTATGACTTTGCCTGCTGCCGATACAGCACAACGCCGCTTGATTCAGGTGCTGTTTGTAGGGGTCTTCATGGCGGCACTCGATTCGGCCATCGTGGGGCCGGTCTTGCCTGCATTGCGTGAAGCCTTTGACATCGACAACCGCACAGCCGGACTGCTCACGACTGTTTTTGCGCTGAGTTCTTTGTGCAGCACGGCGCTGATGGCTTACTTCAGCGACCGCCATGGCCGCCGACCGGTGTATCTGGCCAGTGTGACGCTTTTCGCCATCGGCTCTGTGTGCATCGCCGCTGCACCCGACTTTGACATGCTGCTGGTCGGGCGTGCCATCCAGGGCATCGGCGCAGGAGGCATAGCGCCAGTGGCCAGTGCCGTGATTGGTGATGTGTTCACCGCGGAGCGAAGGGGCCGTATTTTGGGCTTGATTGGTGCCACACACGGCATGGCTTTTGTGCTGGGGCCACCACTGGCGACCTTGCTCACTTCCACGCTGGGCTGGCGCTGGCTGTTCTTGGTGAACATACCCGTCGCTCTGCTCGTGTTGTGGTGGGGCGCCCGCAGCTTGCCCAGCCAGCGCAACAGCGCGGCCCCTGGGCACATTGACTTGGCAGGCATCACCTGTACCTTGTTGTTTCTGTTGTGCTTGGTGCTGGGCATTTCGCGCCTGGCGGACTCTGCCACAGGGATGCTGCTGTGGCCTGGGTTTTTGGCTGCCAGTGGGGCACTGCTGGTTGCTTTGGTCGTCATTGAGAAACGACAGGCGCACCCCCTGATTCCCTTCCACCTGTTTGCAAACCGGCAACTGGCTTGTGCCTATGTGCTGACGCTGGGGGTGGGGTTCTCCATGGGCGGCATTGTCTTTTTGACCACCATCGCCACGCTGGCCTATGGGGTCAGCGTTGAATCCGCTGGGCTGGCACTGTTGCCTTTGGTGCTGTGCTCCATGGTGGGTTCTATGGCGGCCGGGCGCTTGCTGAACCGGCTGGGCGCTCGAAGCCTGGTGATCTTTGGTTTCGCGCTGCTGACGCTGGGCTACCTGCAAAGCGCCCTGCCGCAGACCGGATGGACAGCGTTTTTGATCGCGTCTGTATTGGTCGGGATTGGCGTGGGTGTGGTGGTCAGTGGTGCGCTGCGCTCCATTGCGATGGATGAAGCACCGCCTGCCCAGCGCGGCTCAGCCCAGGGCCTGATCACTATTTTGAATGCCGTAGGAACGCTGTTGGCGGTGACCTGCATCAGCGCCATTGCCGACTTTGAAGGTGGCGAGTTAACTGGCTTTAGTGACGCTTACCTGGCCCTGGCCTTGAGCATGCTTTTGATGCTGTGGGTGGCGTTAGGGTTGAAAAAGAAGTCAGCCGAGCCGGCTTAAAAAACGGCGTGTTCGCCTCGATCGGGCGCGCCCTCGCCTTTGACCCAGCGGGCATAGGCATCGAACAGCGTTTGTGAACCGTGTGAGGGCGTAGCCAGGGCATCGTAGCGCTGCGCCTGAGCGTCCCACACCAACATGGATTCGGTGGCGTAATAGCGCCCAATGCGGGCCAGCTCGGCCTTTTCGGCAGCTGCTGGCATGAGCTTTCCCAAGACGCTCAATACGCCCACGATGACGTCCAACAGGCCCACCGGAACGCGCTTGAAATGAGGTGGCTTCCCCAACAATGCAAACAATTGCTCGCCCTGCGCCAGCGGCGTGATGGCAGGCCCCGGCCCACCGATGGGCAAGATCTGGTTGTGCCGCGACACATCATGAAGGCACCCCACCAAAAAATCCGCCAAATCGTCGTCGCTGATGGGTTTGCAGGCGGTCAACTGACCATCCCCAAACATCAAAAACGGCTTGCCTTTTTTGACACGGTCGAGCTGGCCCGACAGCGATTTGAAAAAAGCCGTGGGGCGCACGATGGAGTAGGTCAGGCCTGATTCGATCAAGGCTTTTTCAAAGGCCAGCTTGGCATGCTGAAACGCCAACAAGGGCTTTTGCACACAAATGGCCGACAGTTGCACAAAATGTTTCACACCCGCAGCTTGTGCCGCTTGCAGCGCCCACACATGGGCTTGGTGATCGACCCGCCAAGCATCTTGGGGTGAGCCCATGCGCGAGGCCATGCAAGAGACCACCGCATCAAAACGGGCGTAAGCCAAATCCGCTTGTTTCCAAAAACTCTCTTCGGTCGCATTGCCCCACATGATCGTGGTTCCAGCCAGACGTTCTGACAGGTTTGTGTCGGCTTGCGTTGCGCCCACGCCTTGGCGGGGCCTGACCAGACAAACCACCTCGTGGCCACGCCGCAGCAACGCACGTGCAGTGGCGATGCCGATCGTGCCCGTCGCCCCGAGCAACAGCACACGTTGGCCAGCCCTTGATGCCACACCCATCTCAGGCGATGGTGTGGTGCTGTCTGAGCACGACAGAGGGCTGGAAAGCATATCGGTGGTCACGCCGGGAATTCCCAAAAAAATCAGAAATTCAATGTTACTGTGATTTGACTGAAGGTCATGGGGATGGCGATGACCCACTCTTGACGGGGTCAACGCAATTGCCCTTAGCATTGGGTGTGCCCCCATCATCTTCCATCCCCCCGTCACTCCCGCCCGCCTTGTCCGGTTTGAGGCGGGACATCGAGTCGCCTGCAGGTCGCATCAGCCTTTACAGCGCTGGGCCGCAAGGGGCAGCGCGTGGGCTGCCACCCTTGTTGCTGGTGCACAGCGTGAACGCTGCGGCCTCGGCGGCCGAGGTGGCACCCCTGTTTGACCACTGTGCGCGGCAACGCCCGGTCTACGCACTGGAACTGCCGGGTTTTGGGTTTTCTGAACGCAGTGCCCGCGCTTACACACCGCGTTTGATGACGGACGCTTTGCATGCTGCGCTGGCCGTCATCCAGTCTGAGCACGGTGGTGCAGTCCCTGATGTGTTGGCGGTATCGCTTTCCGGCGAGTTCGCTGTCCGTGCCAAAACCGAAGCGCCGCACACCATCCGGCGGCTCGCACTGGTCAGCCCCACCGGATTCAGCGGAAAAAAACGGCGCTATGGACCCGCCGGTGGTACGCTGGGTTTGCCCTGGCTGTACCGATTGTTGACCCTGGACTGTTGGCGACAAGGTATTTTCAAGGCCTTGACCAGGCCCAGTGTTATTCGATACTTTCTGAAGCGCACCTGGGGGTCTGGACACATCGACGAGACCTTGTGGCGTTATTGTGTGCTGACATCGCGGCAGCCAGATGCAGCCAATGCGCCCTTGTATTTTGTGTCCGCCTACTTGTTCAGCACCGACATCAACCAACTGTACGAGAGGCTGGAGGGTCCTGTCTGGGTCTCTATGGCCACTCGGGGAGACTTCACCGATTACCGCGGTCGGCACACGGTTGAAGGCAAAACAAACTGGCAGTTTTGCGCCATTGAAGGTGGAGCGCTTGCGTTTTTTGAAGACTTGAACGGTTTCACCCAGAAACTCGACCCGCACTGGGACTGATCCCATTGGCGACTCTTTCCGTTTGACCCGTGCGTGCCCCATGAACGTCCTGGTCCATTGGCGATCGGCGGTCACAGGTGACTCACTGCAAGCGTCAGGGGTGATGGGCTCTTGTGTCAGTGGTTGCGGTGTTCAAGCGCTGATGCTGCAAGGCTTGCAAGTTGTGTCGCACGGATTGGAGTCGCTCGGGGTCCATTTGGCCCATCACAATGCCCTCGCCTTCAGGCAAATCCGCCAGCACCTCACCCCAAGGGTCAATCAACATGCTGTGTCCGTAGGTTTGGCGACCACTGGCGTGGGTGCCGCCTTGCGCTGCAGCTAAAACGTAACACTGGTTCTCTATGGCGCGTGCGCGCAACAAGACACGCCAATGGGCTGTTCCCGTCGGCACAGTAAAGGCTGAAGGTACCAAGATGAGAGCCACTTCTCCCATGGCACGGTAGAGTTCAGGGAAACGCAAGTCATAGCAAATGGACATGCCAACGCGGCCAAATGGTGTATCGGCCGTAACGACCGATGTTCCAGCCACCATGGTGCGGCCTTCGTCCAAATGGCGCGTGCCGTCTTGGTAGCTAAAGAGATGCACCTTGTCGTACCGCGCCACCATCTGGCCTTGCGGATTGAAGAGCAGTGCCGTGTTGGTGACCTTGGTTGGGTCCAAGGTCTTGATGGGTATAGAACCACCCGCAACCCAAATCCCATGTTGCAGAGCTTTGGACATCAGCATTTCTTGTACAGGCCCTTGCCCAAACGCTTCGGCGATCTGAAATTTGTCGGTTTCACGCCAACCCATCTGCACAAAGTACTCGGGTAAGGAAACCAGTTGGGCACCCTCAGCAGCAGCTTGGTCCATCAGTCTTTCGGCTGTTGCCAAGTTGGTGGCCAAATCCGGCGCTGAAACCATTTGCAATGCGGCTATCTTCATTTGTGCTTTCAAATGTGGCGGCCTGAACATCACCCACCCGACTCCAGGAAGCTTCAGCGGGTGATCATCACGACCTGATCTGCAGGAACGCTGATTTCAAATTCAACCAATTCACCACCTGTCTGGAGCTTTGGAAAGCCCAAGCCTGCCACATTGAACCGTCCAGGCTTGGCAGCCGGTACAGGGCCTTTGGCCGTAGCGCCATCTCCACGTGTCAATGCTTTGTTTCCGTCGCATACAGACAAAAGAGCCGCTTCAGTCAACTCCACCGCTCGAACCTGAGTCAAATCAGATTTAGTCCTGACCGGCAAGCTGCGTCCAGCGCCATCCAAGAGGCGAACGGTTTTAAATTGTGGAGCCCAGCCTGCAGCATCCATGCGTCCGGCAGTGATGCAGGTCGATGCCTGAACGCCATTTGACACAAGACATGCTACTGCGGCAGTCCAAAGAAGCGGCTTGGCTTGGCCTTTGATGGAGATGAGGTTCATCAGAAATTCCGGTCAAGAACACATTTGAATCATAAGTGGTGGATACCCGTTGAATCCAGTCGATCTAAAGCAGGAATTCAAAGGGTACTGAATTTTCCGGTGATTCCGCCATCGACAAGCAATTCGGTGCCGGTGATGTAAGAGGCTGCATCTGAGGCCAAGAAGCCGCAGGCGTGAGCAACCTCCCAGGCAGTTCCCATTCGACCCATGGGCACTTGCTGGGCACGCGCAGCTTTTGCATCGGCCAGACTGGCGGTTGAAAACATCTTTGCGACTGTGTTTTCAATGCGCGGTGTGTCGATCAGACCGGGCACCACGGTGTTGGCGCGGATATTGTTCACGGCATATTGCTGGGCCAACATGCGTATGAAATGGGCCACAGCCGCTTTGGTCACGCTGTATGCCAAATGGGGGTATCCAACGTATCGCATGCCTGCGACAGAGGAGATGGCAATGATCGATCCTCTGCCTCGTTCGATCATGGCGGGCAAGACTTGTTGTGTCGACAACAGCAGGCTGCGGACATTGACGTTGTGAACGTGGTCGAACTCTTCTGCACTGGTTTCCATGGGGCCGCCAACCTTGCCAATTCCGACGTTGTGGTGCAGCACATCAATTTCACCAAAACGCTCGCGGGCTTGCGCGAAAAGCCGCACCACGTCTGCGTCAACCGACACATCTCCCACAAAAGTATGGGCAAGACCACCTTCAGATTCGATCAATGCGGTCGTTTCATCGGCAGAAGCGGCATCGCGATCGACCACACACACTTTTGCCCCCATCCGTGCATAGGTGATGCAAGATGCTCGGCCGATGCTCCAGCCGGGCCCCGCTGAGCCTCCGCCGGCCACAAAGACAACACGCCCGTCCAAATTGAACGGAAGCGCAGCAGGTTTTTCCATACCAGATTGGATGGCACCACTCATGGCGATAAACCCACGGTCATGCCCCCACAAACATACAAAACCTGACCGGTGGTGAAGCCGGCGCGGGCATCCAGCAGTGATGAAACATGGTGTGCAACCTCCTCGGGTCTGCCTAAGCGTCGCACCGGAACAGTTTCTAAGATGCGCTGGGTCGCTGGTGCCTCAGGGGGGTTGGCCCGCTCAAACAATGCCGTGGCAATCGGCCCGGGACCAATCGCGTTGACTGTGATCCCGTCACCTGCCAACTCCAGGGCCAAAGTGCGGGTCAATCCGATCACGGCCGCCTTGCTGGATGCGTAGGCAATGCGCTGGCCTTTACCCAGTGCAGTTCGACTTGAAATGTTGACGATTCGACCAAAGCGAGCGGCACGCATGCCGGGCAACAAGGCTTGGACGCAGGTCACGGCAGCTGTGAGGTTGACCGCCATCACGGCCTGTATGTCTGCAGAAGTGACGTGATCAATGGTGGCAGGCCTGACAATGCCTGCATTGTTCACAAGCCTTGTCACTGAACGTGTGGCCACCATTTGGGACAGCGCCTCTTGAAGCGCTGTTTCATTTGACAAGTCGACTTGCACGAATGTTTCATGCTGATGGATCGATGCTGGTTCCACCAGATCAAAATTGACCACACGCAAGCCATCCGCCAGCAGTCTTTCTACGACAGCACGACCAATGCCTTGGCTACCCCCTGTCACCAGGGCTGTTTCTTGATGTGAATGGGTCATACAGTTTTCGTCCGGTTGGCTGTGTCATCGTAGGGAATGGCGTGTTCTATCGTGTCCCAAATAAAACGCCCAGATGGGTTGGCTTGTTCTTCGACAATGTGCGCCACCAAGCCCGCTGCTCTGGAGATCACGGCAAATCCTCGCATGACGCGTGTCGCCACCCCAATTTCTCCCAACAAGGCGGCCACTGCCCCTGTCGCATTGATCGTGATGGCACGACCCGCAGCCGCATCGACAGCAGCAGACAGCTGTTCGAGTGCGCGAATTTTGGCACCAGACAGTTCGGGTTCGATCCGACCCAACTCCAGCAGTTTGTAGGCGCGTGGATCTACCGGTTTGTGCAAATGGTGACCAAAGCCAGGCACCGGCTTTTTAAGTTGTTTGTGATCCAGTGCAATTTTCATCGCTTCGGCCTCAGGGTCTTGGGCGGCTGCAATTTGATCCAGCAGTTCAGAACAATTTTCCATGGTGCCAACGAAAGAGCTGCCAACGGCCAGGAGACCGGCAGCCACAGCACCCTGCAAGTTCTCAGGTGCACTCATGTAGATCAAACGGGTGGTGATCGCGCTGGGCGTCAAACCGTGCTCCATGAGGACGATGAGCACTGCATCCGTGATGCGCATGTCCACGCCGCGTGGTTGACGGCCCAAGATCTGCATCAGCATGACCTCGGTGAAGGTTTTCTGACCCATCAGATCGTCAACCAAATTGGCGTCTCGGTAGTGCAGGCTGGTCAGTGTGTGTGAACACAAACTGGTAACGGGGGTCTTTTTGCTGTTGGTCATGGAATGCAGTTCATCAGTTGGGTGGAGAGAGTTTTGACAGGGCTTGATCGCGCACCGCGGTCTTGAGCACTTTGCCGACTGGAGATCTGGGTAGGGTCTCGAAAAAATGGATGTGCTTGGGCGTTTGCACCGGACCCAATCGATCACGCACAAACGCAATCAATTCTTGGCCCGTTGCCTGCATGTCTTGACGCAGTTGAACTGCGGCCTGCACGGACTCGCCCCATTTGTCGTCAGGAATACCGAACACGGCACATTCGTGTACAGCAGGGTGTTGCCCCAATGCGTTTTCAACATCCACGGGGTAGACATTGAAGCCGCCGGTGATGATCATGTCCTTGAGTCTGTCCTTCAGGTAGAGGTAGCCTCGTTCGTCGATGACACCCCTGTCCCCGGTGTGCAGCCAACCCTCCACCAGCGTTTCTGCCGTCTTTTCTGGCAACCGCCAGTAGCCAGACATCACCAGATCTCCCTTGGCCACAACCTCCCCCACCTCTCCGGTAGGCAACAGTGCGCCATCGGGCGCCATGATGGCGACATCATTGAACCAACTTGTTCGGCCCACTGAAGCCCAATTGCGTGGGTCTTCAAAGTCCTCAGGTCGCATCGCTGTCAAGATCTGCGGTGCCTCCGTTTGACCGTAGGTGGTGCACAGAACCGGCCCGAAAAATTCACGCACTTCGCGAATTTTTTCGGAAGGCATGGGCGCTCCCCCATAAATCAAGCGCCGCAGGCGCGGAAAATCCGAGCGCGTGACATCGGGCAAAGCCATGAGCATGTAGACCAGTGTGGGGGGCATGAAAGACACTGTGCCTCCGCGCTCCTTGAATCCTGTGCGTACCGCTTCGGCGCCCGAGCCCGCCAACACAACGTGGCAGCCACCTTGGGCGAGTATGGGCAGCACATACGTGGAAGTCCCGTGCGTGATCGGCGCAGCCAGGATGTAGCGCTCATGCTCATCGAAACCCCATGCATGAATCTGGTTGCTGATGTTGGCCATCCATGCCCGGTAGGTCTGCATGACGCCCTTAGGCGGGCCAGTCGTCCCCCCGGTGAACTTGATGGCCTGTGTGGCTTGCAGCGGTTGAGAGAAAGAAGGCTGCAAAGCCCCTTCATGCTGTGCACACAGCTTGGCGATGGTCACGTCTTCAGTGGTATTGCTCTGGATTTTTTGCTCTGGTGTGCAAAAAACACGGGTTCCAGGAGCCCCTTCCAGCAAACCAATGCAATCCACGTCTAACACCAAAATGCTCGGCTCTGTGGCATCGATGATGCGACGGATCTCGGGCCTTGTGCTTTTGGGGTTCAGAGGAACCCACACCTTGCCGCAAGCCAAAACTGCCAACAAAACCGCGATGTGCTCCGCGCTGTTGCTGGCACAAATCCCCACACGGCTTTGCGGGCTGGGGTCGATCGCCATGAATCCAGCGGCAATGGCCGCAACACGGCTGGCCAACGCCCTGTAAGTGATGACACCTTCAGGTGCATCAATTGCGGTGCGCTCAGGCCAACGTTGAGCTGCCCGCCAGAAGAAGTCACATGGGTACATACGGAACGCTTCGATTTATTCGGCTTTGGCGCCAGACAGTTTCACCACTTCTTGCCAGCGTTTGACCTCTGATGCCTTGAAGCTGCGAAATTGCTCTGGCGTTCCGTGTGAAGGAGTGGCCGCCAGGTTGACAAGGCGCTCGCGCACATCAGGGCTGGCCAGGGCCTTGCCCAATTCGGTGTTGAAACGACTGACGATGGCCTGGGGCGTTCCAGCAGGGGCAGAGATGCCAAACCAAGATTGCACATCGAATCCAGGAAAACCCGATTCAGCCAGTGTGGGCACGTCTGGCAAAAGTCCAGACCGCTGTGCACTGGTGATCGCTATGGCGCGCAACTTTCCACCTCTGACGTGAGGAAGCGCTGAGGGCGTGTTGTCGAACATGGAATCTACCTGTCCACCCAGAAGATCGCTGATCGCAGGCGCACTGCCTTTGTAGGGGACATGCAGCATGTTGAGTTTGGCGGTCATCTTGAAAATTTCACCCGAGAGATGAATCGATGAGCCGCTGCCAGAGGATGCAAAAGTGACCCCTTTGGATGAGGACTTTGCATATTGAACGTATTCAGCCACCGTCTTGATCGGCAGCTTTTCGTTGACAACAAGAATGTTGGGAATTTTGACCATCAATCCGACAGGCTCAAAATCTTTCAATGGATCGTAGTTCAGCTTCTCGTAGAGCGTTGCATTGATGGTGTTGGCAATGGTGTAAACAAAGAACGTGTAACCATCTGCCGGTGAACGCGCAACCATCTCTGCGCCGATGTTGCTGTTGGCGCCTGCACGGTTTTCAACAACGACCGTTTGCCCCAATTGCTCACCCAGCTTGGTGCCCACAAGCCGGGCGATCACATCTGTCGCACCGCCTGGGGCATAACCCACCACCAAGCGTATGGGTTTATTGGGCCAAGCCGTGTTTTGGGCATGCAGCGGCAAAGCGGCACTGCCGCACAAGACGGCGGCAAATGCCAGCAAATTTCGGCGTGCGGGTGAACGAAAAGTCATGGTGTGTCTCCTGGTTTTTGAATGTGAAAATTCGCCGGAATTCCCCTAAGAGGCATTGCTGCATACTGTGGAAAAGCGCAGACGACCCGATAATTTTTGGACATGAGCAAGGCAATCACAAACAAAATCGTCCATCAGATGGACGTTTCAGAATCTGGCGTTGGACCATTGGTCCCCAGTTCAGAGCGCCCAGAGGATGTCAGCAGCCGAACACTCCAGCGCGGCTTACATCTCTTGGATGCAGTGCTTGAAAGCGGTCGCAACGGGCTTCGCGTGGTGGACTTGTGTCGCGCAACGGGGCTGGAGCGGGCAACCGTTTACCGCTTGTTGGCCACATTGATGGATTGCGGCTACATCGCTGCACATGGCCGCTTTCGATACGTTGCAGGTCCACGTTTGTCAGAACACTTGCATCGCTCAGCGCCTTCAGATGTCGCGGCACAACTTCAACCCATTCTGGCTCGGGTGAGTGCGGCTTTTGGTGATGCTGCGTTCGCCATCGTTCGGGATGGATCCAGGTCTCACTGCATTGCGCGCCATGTGGGAACTCACCCGGTTCAGGTACTCGTCATCCAAGTCGGTACGCGCCAGCCCCTGGGCGTTGGTGCAGCTGGACTTGCACTGCTTGCGGCCTTGCCCGACAAAGACGTGGAATCCGTCATTGGCGCCAATACGGCTGACTTCACCCACTACGGCCGCATGACGCCGGATCGCATGAGAATTTTGGTGCGCTCGACCCGTGAACGCGGTTGGTCCGTCATTGGCAACCATGCAACACGGGGTGTATTGGCGGTAGGGATGGCGGTGCTGAGCAGCGATGGCACTCCAAAAGCCTCCATCAGCGTCGCATCGACCATTGAGCGCATGCCGCGCGAACGCCAGCAATTGATCGCACGAACGATGCGTGAAACCTTATCGGAGTTGTTACCGGATGGGTTGATCTAGTCCATAAGAATTTGCGAGTTCCGGCGTCATCGATTCGCACTAGCCTGTTGATCGACTTTGACGAGGGCCCTTCAGTGCTTAAGCCCTTATGCATGGGCAGCTGACTTAATAAAATTTGATTTTGCCCAGCACCCTGGGCTTGTCACCGGGCTCGAAGACTGCAGCCTCACCTTCCTCCAAGAAAATTCTGGCTTCAGAAAGTCCAAAGTCCCTGCTGAGCACACCTTGGGTAAAAGTGACACCGTGCCCAACGTACACATTATTTTTTCCTGATGGTGCTTTGTTCAAAAACCCCTTGGTCGGTATCGATCGCAATGCTCTGTCCAAGTCTGGCTTGAACAGACCGGGACGAACCACCAACCAATCCGTCGATGTGAATCTGTCAAAAGCCAGTTTGGCTGTTTCCTCACACCGACAAAAACTGCTGGCGTAAACCTCTCCAATGGGAATGTTGAGTTCTTTGATCCGTTGGCCTATTCGCCTACTTTGTTCCCGACCCTCATCATTGAGCTGTCGCGAACCAGAAGAACAGTCATGGGGCCTTTCAGTGGGCGGATTGAACTTGACGGGGTCCTTGCCAGGCGTGATGGCATGCCTAAAGAAAATATTCAAACCGCCTTGCTGCAATTTCACAATCAACAGTTGATCTTGCGCTTGCGAAAAGTTCGTCGAAAGCAACAGAATCAATCCAAGAAATCCAAAAATCTTTCCGCGGAATAAATAAATTTCCAAAAAATGGATGATAGGTTTTATTTTTTAAGCCAAGCCAAAATTTGCTCCGTGACCGCTTGCGGTTGCTCTCGATGCAAAAAATGCCCTGCTTTATCGATCAGTTGAAAGTCATATTCAGCAGTGAAGTATTGAGATTGATCCAACATCAACTCCGCACGCAGGTCCTCAGCACCACACAATGCGAGCGTGGGCACGCCAATCGGACGCGCCATTTTGAGCCTTAAATCAGCCAACTCAGGATCGGATTTATCCTGGTCAAACATCGCGCGGTAGTAGCCCAAGGTAGCGGTTAAAACACCGGGTTGAGACAACATGTGCTTGATGCTTCGGATGTGATCTTCGTCTTGGAATCCTTCAACCGTCCAGTATGCCCACAGGTAATCAATGAAGGCCATGTCGTTTTGCCATATCGCTTTTTCAGGTAAATCTTTCAGCTGAAAAAACCACCAATGGAATGAGCGATGGATGTGCTTGGCTTCCAGAATACTTTGCCCAACCTTTTCGGGGTGAGGAACAGCCATCAGAACAGCTCGCTTGAACAATTCGGGATAAGCAGCCAGCAATCCATACCCGATGATTGCGCCCCAATCTTGTCCGACCAAATGACAAGTTTCCTGCTGACAAATCATCTGAGTGAACTGCGCAACTTCATGAACCAGCGTTCCCTTGTCATAAAAACCATCCGGCGGAACCTCTGTGGGTGGATAGCCCTTGAGGTAAGGCGCTATCACCCGGTATCCCTGCGCACTCAGCGCTTCGATCTGGTGACTCCAAGTCAAAGCGTGGTCAGGAAAACCATGCAACAAAATCACAGTGGGACCGGTGCCCTGCTCAATGTATGCAAACTTCAAGTGACCCACTTGAATGAACTGTTTTTCGACATTTTTCATACCAATCACCCGAATTGATTACGCCTTGTTGATAGGCTGGGCATGACGAAAAATTTTCATCGGATCCGGATCACCCATGCGAAACCAAATGGCCGACAAAACAAGGGCAAGCACCACAATGAGCAAAGCAGCGCCGGAAAGCAGCGCCGTGATTTCTGTGTCTCTTTTTTCCAAAGTGAATTGATTCGACAAGTGCTGATAAACTTTTTTCAAGTCATCCGCAGATCCCGCTTTGAAGTATTCGGCCTCTGTGATCTTGGCGACAGCTTTGAGTGACTCTTCATCGACCTGGGTAAAAAACGACGAGCCCTCAAAGCCTGGGATGAAACCGTTGGGTGTTCCAAATCCAACGGTGTAAACACGAACACCCAAGTCCGCTGCTTTTTGGGCCGCCCACAAAGGGTCGGGGCCCGCCGTTCTGCGGCCATCCGACAACAAAACAATCGCCCCACCTTTGAAGGAGCCAGGTGGCTCAGGCGCTCGCTCTTTTTCAGGTGGCTTGGCATCCAAACTGCGGGCACTGTTGTTCAGGCCGCCCCCAGCGTCAGCACCGAAACCAGCGGGGCTTGAGGGAAAGAGAATTTTTTCCAAATCCAACTTGGCCTCTGGCCGAAGTGTGGCCAAAGCCATCAGCAATCCACTGCCCGTTGCGGTGCCTCTTTGCAATTGAAAACGGTCAATGGCTTCGACCAACTCCTCCCGTTGAGGGGTCACGTGCTGCACAACTTGCGCGTTGGCAGCAAAAGACACGATGCCGACGCGAATATGAGGAGGTAAATCTTGTAAAAAATCTTTGGCCGCCTTTTGCGCCGCTTTGATGCGACTGGGGTCCACATCTTCTGCGAGCATGCTGCGAGAAACGTCCATGGCCATGATCAGGGTCATGTAATCGGCTGGCAATGTGACCCGCGCCACGGGTCTGGCAGATGCGAACAACAGCAGCCCCATGGCCACAAACAACAATGCTGGCGGAACATGGCGTCGCCATGCCGATGGTGTTTCGATGTTTTGCAAAATCCATGAGACGGCTGAAAAAGAAACCACCTGTTGCCTCTTTCGCCTCAAAAGCCAAACATACACGCCTGCCATCAGTGGCATCAGCAAAAGAGACCAAAGCATGAAGGGCTGTAAAAATTGCATCTTTATCAGGGTTTAAGCCAGTTTCACCAATTTACCATTGACGCTTATGCTGTGGGTTATTTATGAAACGAGATGCCGTTTTCAGCAAAAGTCTCCGCCCACGGGGAACTGGATCGCTTGCGTCCGAGTTGAATCCTCAAACACCTGACCCGTCGTTAATCACATCCCTATCGAAAACACCCCAAAACAAATACATTGATTTAAAAAAAATCAAAACCAGATCTGATCTTGTTGCTGTTTTTTTGTTTGGAGTCCTTGTGAGCCTGTTGGGTCTGGGGCTTTTTTCGAACGCATTTGAAAGCAGACAGGTCCTCACGCAAAAAGACATTGATGCTGCAGTTTTGCACACGCTTCATTCCAAAGAATGGCCTTCACAAAGCAGCAAAGCAGCCGCTGCCGTTCAAGGCGCAGTGGTCCGTGTTCTGGCTTTTACCGCGGATCCCAAAAACAAAAATGCGGAGATTGAGAGTGGCGTAGGCACTGGGGTCGTGATCAAGGACGATGGCACGATATTGACCAACTTTCATGTGGTTGCCGGCGCCAAAAAACTGCGTGTCACTTTTTTTGATGGGACTGAAACCGAAGCGATGGTGGTCAGTGTCCAGGCCGACAAAGATTTGGCCGTATTGAAGCCGCAAAAAATTCCAGACGATTTAGAGGCGGCCATTTTGGGCTCCAGTCAACAACTGGTACCCGGCGATCTCGTGGTTGCAGTCGGCTTTCCTTATGGGATTGGTCCCTCGGTGTCATCGGGTGTGGTGTCTGGCTTGAATCGGCACTTCAAATCACCCGATGGTCAACACATGCTCAAAGGATTGATTCAATTTGACGCAGCAGCCAATCCAGGCAACTCAGGCGGACCCTTGGTCAACACGTCTGGCGAGGTGATTGGCATTGTCACGGCCATCTTGAACCCTACATCGGCGCGTACATTCATTGGCATTGGCTTTGCCACCACCATTGAAAGTGCCGGCAGCGCTGTGGGTCTGCCACCTTTTTGAAACTCAAAGGAACTCATATGGCAAATGCAACTGAGGCTTGGCGCGGTGCCCATCGGTCCACGCACAACACAGACCCCGAGAAAGCTGCAGCCCTGATGCAGCGCTTGTTGTACGAGGTCAAAAGGGTGGTGGTCGGGCAAGACGTTTTTTTAGAACGCGTCCTGATTGCTTTGTTGGCACAAGGGCATCTGCTCATTGAAGGTGTTCCCGGCCTCGCCAAAACACTGACCGTCAACACATTGGCCAAATCACTCAATGGCAGTTTCAGTCGCATCCAATTCACCCCGGATTTGTTGCCTGCGGATTTGATCGGCACACGCATCTTCAACCAACAGACCAGCGAATTCAGCACCGTACTGGGTCCCGTCTTTGCCAATCTGTTGTTGGCCGATGAAATCAACCGAGCGCCCGCCAAAGTTCAAAGC
>CANGZO010000012.1 GCA_947458305.1 Comamonadaceae bacterium | reverse complement strand
GAACTACCTCGAAGACGGCATGGAACTCGAAGTGGTGTTCTACAACGAGAAAGCCATCTCGGTCGAATTGCCCACCAGCGTGGTGCGCGAGATCACCTGGACCGAGCCCGCCGTCAAAGGCGACACCTCCGGCAAAGTGCTCAAGCCCGCCAAGATCGCCACCGGCATGGAAGTGCCTGTGCCTTTGTTCGTGAGCCAAGGCGACAAGATCGAAATCGACACCCGCACTGGCGAATACCGCAAGCGCGTCTGATCTTCCGATCAAGCCCTCCATGAAAGCCCCGTAAGGGGCTTTTTTCATGGGCGTTTGCGTGTACTGCGGCCGATGCACAATCAGATCCATGCAAAGCACTCAAAATCTCAAAGAACCCTCTCTCCCTCATGCTTGGGCCGACTTGCAGGCTGAGGGCAAAAGCAGCGACTGGCTGGAGCCCGAGGCGCACCGCCTGGCCTTTGCCGACCCCGAGTTTTTGCTGCGCCGCGAAACCCGGGGCATCCGCTTTCAGCTGGAAATGCTCAAACCCGATCTGGCCCAGGCCGAGGCGGGCATCGAGCACACGGTGGTGGTGTTTGGCAGTGCCCGCTTTGTGGATCGGGCTGCCGCCCAAGCCCAACTGCAGATCGCGCAGCAAAGCGGCCAAGCGCAGGACATCGACAAAGCAAAGTCCCTGGTGCGCAACGCGGAACACTATGAAAATGCCCGTGTATTTGCGCATTTGGTAGCGCAGTCATGCTCATGTCTGCCCAAGGCGGAACAGCTTTTCATTTGCACAGGCGGCGGCCCCGGCATCATGGAAGCGGCCAACCGGGGCGCACAAGAGGCCGGCGCACCCTCGGTGGCGCTCAACATCGCACTGCCCCATGAGCAACACCCCAACCCTTACGTCACGCCCGAACTGAGCTTCAAGTTCCACTACTTTGCCCTGCGGAAAATGCACTTCATGATGCGAGCCAAAGCCTTGGTGGCCTTTCCCGGCGGATTTGGCACGCTGGACGAATTGTTTGAAGTCATGACCTTGGTGCAAACACGCAAAGCCAGCCCAGTGCCCATCTTGCTGTTTGGCACTGCGTTCTGGAAAAGCCTGATCAACATGGATGTGCTGATCGAAGAAGGCACGATCTCGCCAAGTGACCTGCATTCATTCCATTACGTAGACACCCCTGAAGCCGCATGGCAGGCCATCTGTGACTTCTATCAACTGAGCGTTCCCAAGTGACACCCGTTCTTTGCAGTATTGGTTAAAGTCTCACGATGCAACACAAACCCCTTTCATTGACTCAAGTGCTGCTCTGCGGCGCCGCCATCGTCACTTTGTCCATGGGCATTCGCCACGGCTTTGGCCTGTGGTTACAGCCCATCACCCAAGCCCAAGGCTGGGGCCGCCAAGAATTTGGCTTTGCCATGGCCATTCAAAACCTGTCTTGGGGCTTTGTGGGCATTTTTGCCGGCATGGTGGCCGACAAGTTCGGCGCCTTCAGGGTGATTGCATTGGGCGCCGTGATTTACAGCGTGGGGCTTTTGGGCATGGCCTGGGCCACAGACCCTTGGGTGTTCGCCTTGTTCACCGGGGTGATCATTGGCACCGCCCAAGCAGGCACCACCTATGCCGTGATTTATGGCGTCATTGGCCGCAACGTTCCCGCCGACCGACGTTCATGGGCCATGGGGGTAGCGGCTGCGGCTGGCAGTTTTGGCCAATTTTTGATGGTCCCTGTCGAGGGCATGCTGATCAGCCAAGCCGGCTGGCAAACCGCTTTGGTGATTTTGGCAGCAGCGGCTTTGCTGATCGTGCCACTCGCATGGGGTCTGCGCGAGCCAGCCCTGAGCGCACCAGGTCAAATCCAGCGCGACCAGACCATTGCCCAAGCGCTCAAAGAAGCCTTCAAATACCCCAGCTTTCAGTTGTTGATGGCGGGTTATTTTGTTTGTGGTTTCCAAGTCGTGTTTATTGGCGTGCACATGCCCAGCTATTTGAAAGACCATGGCCTTGCCCCCCAAGTGGCCAGCTACGCACTGGCCTTGATTGGCCTGTTCAATGTCTTTGGCACCTACATTGCGGGCAGTTTGGGGCAAAAAATGGCCAAGAAAAACATCTTGGCCTTTATTTACGCCGCCCGCTCAGTGGCCATCGTTTTGTTCTTGCTGGCCCCACTCACGCCCACCAGCGTCTATATTTTCTCGGCGGTGATGGGTTTGTTGTGGCTCTCCACCGTGCCGCCCACCAATGCTGCGGTGGCCCAAATTTTTGGGGTAGCCCACTTGTCCATGCTCAGCGGCTTCATCTTCTTTAGCCACCAAATTGGCTCTTTCATGGGGGTTTGGTTGGGCGGCTATCTGTACGACAAGACGGGCAGTTACAACATCGTTTGGTATTTGGCGATCGCCTTGGGTATTTTTGCCGCCTTGGTCAACCTGCCCGTGCGCGAGAGTCCTATTGCGCGAAAAGCGCCCTTGCCCGCATGAGCAAAAGGCACACCCTCCTCGGTCTCGGGGCATTGGCCTTGGGTCTGTGTTTTTGGCTATACAGCCAACCCGATGTGGTCATCATGCTGTCCGAACAGCTGTGGTCCTGTTTTTAACTTCAAGCGCCCGACACCATGCACGGCACCGAAAAACCCTCGGCTTGGCTACAACGCTGGGCCCATCTGATCCCACCCCACAGCGCCATACTCGACGTCGCTTGCGGCGCAGGCCGCCACATGCGCTGGTTGGCAGAGCAAGGTCACAGCGTGCACGGCGTAGACCGCAATCCAGAAGCCCTGACTTTGGCCCAAGCGCATGGCCAAGTCACCTGTGCCGACATTGAAAACGAGCCTTGGCCCTTCACTGGGCAGACCTTTGGCGCCATCGTTGTGACGCATTACCTGTGGCGCCCTCTGTTGCCCATCATTGTGCAAAGCCTCGCACCAGGTGGCGTCCTGGTCTACGAAACTTTTGCGGCTGGGAACGAAACGGTGGGCAAACCCTCTCGGCCAGACTTTTTGCTGCAACCCGGTGAGTTGTTGAGTGCCACGGTTGGTTTACGCACCGTGGCCTATGAGGACGGTTTTGAGCCATCGCCAGAGCGTTTTGTTCAGCGCATCGCGGCCGTTCTTCCTGCCTCACCGACCGACAGCACCCGCTGGCTCCTAAGCCCTCCTTGAAACGTCGGCTTCAAAGGGCTTTGCAAGGGACGACCCTCCACCCCAAGCACTGGGGCGTGCCACCCACGATCTTGGCCCTTTGCACTCGTTAGAATGGGTTCTTTTCCTGATCAGAAACGCCTGACATGACCACCGACTTCCGCCCCATCCATGGCAGCATTCCTGCCTTGATCACCCCCATGCTCGATGACGGCCAAGTGGACTACGCCACTTTGCGCAAACTGATCGATTGGCACATTGCCGAAGGCACAGACGCCATCGTGGTCGTGGGAACCTCGGGCGAATCCCCGACCGTCACCGTGGACGAACACTGCGAAATCATCCGTGTTTCGGTCGAACAGGCGGCCAAACGCATCCCCATCATTGCCGGCTGTGGCGCGAACTCCACCGCAGAAGCCATCGAATTGGCCAAGTTTGCCCAGAAAGTCGGGGCCGACGCGCAGTTGCAAGTGGTGCCCTACTACAACAAGCCGACCCAAGAAGGCTTGTTCCAACACTTCAAAGCCATTGCCGAAGCCGTACCCGGCTTGCCCGTGATCCTTTACAACGTGCCAGGTCGCACCGTCGCCGATCTGCAGCACGACACCGTCATTCGCCTTGCGCAGGTGCCCGGCATCATTGGCATCAAAGAAGCCACCAGCAACATTGAACGCGCGCAGTGGCTGATCCGTGATGTTCCCAAACACTTTGCGGTTTTTTCGGGCGACGATGCCACCGCTGTAGCCCTGATGCTTTGCGGCGGCGCTGGCAACATCAGCGTGACCGCCAACGTGGCGCCGCGACTGATGCACGAGCTGTGCGTTGCGGCCACGCAAGGCAATGTCAAAGAAGCCATGCGCATCCAATTCCAGCTGCTGCCCGTGCACAAAAACCTCTTTGTTGAAGCCAACCCCATACCGGTCAAATGGGCCATGCAACGCATGGGCCTGTGTGGCCCCAAGCTGCGGCTGCCCATGACTGTTTTGTCTGAATCCCAACAACCTCTGGTTGAAGCGGCCCTCAAAGCCAGCAGACTGATCTGATACACCCGAAGGATGTTTGTGAACAACGCCACCCTCGCCTCATTGGCCCCATTTCCTTTTCAGCGCACGGTCACCGTGTTGGCCATCACGGCTGCCCTCAGCGGGTGCTCGGTCTTGAAGGAAGACAAGATCGACTACAAAAGTGCCGTCAAAGCACCCACATTGGTGGTACCACCCGACCTGTCACAGCTGAGAAGAGAGTCCCGTTTTGCATTTGAAAGCACCTCGGCCACAGCTGCAGGCTTCCAAAGCGCCACCACCCGAGTGGCCGACGCCGGAACGGCTGCCAACACCCTGGGCAAAGTCAAAATGGAACGCCAAGGCGACCAACGCTGGCTGGTAGCGGCCATGCCTGCAGACCAAGTCTGGCCCGCCTTGCGTGAATTTTGGACAGCCAACGGTTTTCCTTTGACCACCGACTCGCCAGAATTGGGCATCATGGAGACCGACTGGGCCGAAAACAGGGCCAAGTTGCCGCAGGACTTCATTCGCAAAACCTTGGGCAGGGTGCTCGACTCGCTCTATTCCACAGGCGAGCGCGACAAATACAGAACACGCGTTGAGCGCAATGCCAAAGGCGAAGTCGAGATTTTCATCACCCACCGCGGCATGGTCGAAAACTATGCCACTGCGCAAAAAGACCGCACGATTTGGCAAGCCAGGCCCAGCGACCCCGAACTGGAAATTGAGTTCTTGCGTCGGTTGATGGTCAAACTGGGAACATCCCCCCAAGAAGCCAATACTGCAGCCGCAGCGACGCCCAAGGGCGCAGCAGGAACGCCCGTGAGCATGATCGATGGTCAACCCACCATCAGCCTGAACGAAGCACTCGACCGTGCATGGCGCCGTACAGGCGTTGCGCTCGATCGAAGTGGCTTCACTGTCGAAGACCGCGACATGGCCGCTGGACGCTACTTTGTGCGCTACGTGGCGCCACAAAGCGGCAAACAGGAAACCGGCTTTATCTCCAGACTCTTCACCAGCAAAAAAGAGCAAAGCGTCTTGGCCAAGTACACCATCAGCCTGAGCGCCTCCGCCTCTGGTCAAACCCTGATCCGCGTGCTCAACACCAATGGGCAGCCGGAGCAATCGGGCGAGGCCGATCGCATCCTCAAACTGCTGGCGACAGAACTCCGCTGAAATCACTTCAACCAACAAAAAACCCCGCAATGCGGGGTTTTTTGTTGGCCACCCCGGTTTGCAACGGGGAGGTGAGCGCTTTACTTAGCGGCTGGGGCAGCTGGGGCAGCGGCAGGAGCGCCAGCTGGAGCGGCGGCAGGTGCAGCGGCTGCATCAGCAGCAGGAGCGGCAGCGGGGGCAGCAGCAGGAGCAGCATCAGCAGGAGCTGGTGCTGGAGCTGCAGCAGGCGCTGGGGCAGCAGGAGCAGCAGCCTGTTCTTTTTTACCGCAAGCGGACAAAGCAGCAGCGGCGATGATGGCGGCCAGAACGAGGGACTTGTTCATTTTGATTTTCCTAATGTGAGAATGAGAAAACAATTTCCGGAAATTGCTCAGATGGCGAGTTGCCATCCAAACCAGGTCAAAAGCACTCGAGCTCTTTTGGACCCAGCCTGTGATTATAGCGTTTTCCCTAATTTGCGCAGGCCAATGCTTGACAACCCTGAAAAGGACAATGAGGGCGGTCAAGCCCCTTGTTCAGAGCCCCCGCAACCAACCCTCCGATGCCCAATCGTGCAGCGCCTCATGTGCATCCACACTCAACTTTTTGATTTGAGCACCCGAAATGCAGCGATCGTCGGCCAAAAGTCGCAAAACACCAGCATCTTTCCCACCGACCATGAAAGACTCGCCATTGATGAAGACATGCTGATCGTCGTACATCATTTTGGTGCGCCGATCGAGTTGCGCACCTCCTGACAAATCGGCCGCCACATCTGTGCTCTCAAACCACACCTGCGCCTTGGGCTCGGTCAAGTACTCACCCAACAAACTGTCCACCAATCGTGGATTTTGAAGCGCTTTATCGATCACTTGACGCGCAAAGCCAGCCAAAGACGACGGAATAGCCGCAGGATTGACCACAGCCAGTTGTTTAGGGTCACGGTAAAGGGCAGAACCCAAACCTTCAAACGCCTCGTCTGCCAAACCCATCAAAAGTTCGCGAGCCATCTCGCCCTCTTGTGGTGCCCGAAAGCCAATCGACCAGGTCATGCACTCACCCACAGCCACGCCATCGTGCGCGTATTTGGGCGGTAAATACAGCATGTCACCAGGATTGAGCACGAACTCTTCTTCGGGCTCGAAGTTCTGCAAGATCTTCAGGGGCACACCAGATTGCAGGGTCAAGTCTTTGTTGCGGCCAATGCGCCAGCGGCGCTGGCCATGGGCTTGCAGCAAAAACACGTCGTAGCTGTCAAAGTGCGGCCCCACGCCGCCGCCGTCTGTGGCGTAGCTGATCATCACATCATCCAGCCGCGCATCGGGCACAAAGCGAAACTGCTGCAACAAAGCATGCACCCCGTCATGGTGCAAGTCGACGCCTTGCACCAAGAAAGTCCACTTTTTCAGGCTGAACGGCGGCAGACTCCGCTTGGTGAACGGGCCGTGCTTCATCTTCCAGCCCTTGGGGGAATCCACGATCAAACGCGACTCCACGCCCTCCTCGCCCGCCAGCGCCACCAAGTCGGCCCGGCCCAAGCAGGGCACAAAGCCCGGGATGGCGTTGCGCACCAGCAAAGGCTTTTTTTGCCAATGGCGCTTCATGAATTGGCTGGGGGTCAGGCCGCCGAGCAGGGCCAAGGGTTGTTCTGTGTTCATGGGGATGATCCGGTTGCACAGACCGAAAGACCTGCGCTCAAAGTCAAGGCGGCCAAAAACCGGCCGCCAAACTGCGACAATTGTCGTATGGAAATCAAGACACCTTCTGTGGTCGCACTGACCTGGACACTCAAAGACACGCTGGGCGAAGTTCTGGACACTCTGGACGAACCCGTTGAATTTTTCATTGGTGGCAATGACCTGCTGCCCAAAATCGAAGAAGCCCTGCAAGGCCACGAAAAAGGCGCCAAGGTCGACCTGCACCTCGAGCCCGAAGACGCCTTTGGGGACTTCAACGAAGAGCTGCTTTTCTTGGAGCCCCTCGCCCTCTTCCCCCCCGGCCTAGAGCCCGGCCTGACCATCGAAGGCACGGCCCTGCCCGAGGGATGCCACCCCCATGCGCCGCGCAACGTGCTCTACACCGTGACCGAAATCTACCCCGAGCACGTGGTCCTCGACGCCAACCACCCGCTGTCGGGCATTGCCCTGCGCTTGCACCTGAAAGTCGAATCGGTGCGCGAACCGACCGAAGCCGAAGTGGGCAACGGCAGCTGCGGCACGGGATTTTTCAAAATTGAGGTGGGCGATGAAGGCTTGACCACAGGACCCACCCTGCATTGAGTTGCCTGCCCCCAAGCCCCGAGACCGATCCCCATGACAAAAGCCATCGAAATCAAAGTTCTGGACAACCGCCTGCACGAATGGGGCTTGCCCAAATACCAAACCCCGCTGGCCGCAGCCATTGACCTGTTTGCTTGCATTGACGAGCCCCTGCAACTCCTGCCCCAAGAGGCGGCGGTGTTGATCCCCTCGGGCATCGCACTGCACATGGATTCATCAGAGCTGTGCGCCGTCATCCTGCCCCGCTCTGGCTTGGGCCACAAAAAAGGCCTGGTGCTGGGCAACAGCGTGGGCCTGATCGATGCCGACTACACCGCCCAATGCTTCATCAGCGTCTGGAACCGCAACCCCGCCAGCAGCAACGCCACCATCACCATTCAACCTGGTGAGCGCATCGCCCAAATGCTGTTTTTGCCCGTGGTGCGCCCAGCATTCACGGTGGTCGAAGAATTCAGCACCACCAGCCAACGCGGCAGCGGCGGATTTGGGTCGACCGGCGTCTGATCGACCCAGACAGCCAGTAAAGGCACTGGACCATTCAAAGACCAGCGACCTCCCAGCAGGTTCACATCGGCCGCAGCGCCTGACTCAGCACCTTGCTGACCGGGTTGACCAAGAAAGACAAGATAGAGCGCTTGGCCACCACCAAATCCACTTGCGCCGTCATGCCGGGACGCACATCCATGCGCCTGGCTTTTTCGTTGTCAAAATCCTTCTCACCAATCTTCACGTGCACCCGGTAATAAGGCTGCGGCCCTCGCTGGGTTTCCTCGGTCAAGGTGTCTGGGCTCACGTAGACCACTTCACCTTTAAAGCCACCGTAAATGCTGGCATCGAACGCATCCAGCTTGACATTGGCCGCTTGCCCCACAGCGATAAAAGCAATGTCTCCCGGGTAGACCTTGGTCTCCAAAATCAGACCGCTTTGGGTGGGCAACAACTCCATCACAATGTCACCCGCCCTGACCACGCCGCCCAAAGTGGTCACCCGAATGCTTTTGACCAAGCCGCGGCTGGGCGCATGCATGTCGGTTTGCTCGAGCAACTGCGCGCGGTCATTGAGCGCTTCGGTTTGGGCGTTCAGATCCTCTTGGGCCTTGGTCATCTCAGCTTGAGCGTCTTGAAAGAACTTGTTGTGCCGGGTCGTGATCTGCGCCTCCAAGTCGGCCATCTGCCTGCGAGACCGCAAGATATCGGCCTGGCTCACATCACCGGTGGCCTCCAACTTGGAGATCATCGCGTTTTCTTCCATCAGCACGCCCAGCACCTTGCGCAGAGCCTGAATGTCCTCGGTGAAAGCAGTTCTACGGCGGTTGTACAAATTGGTCTGATTTTCAACCAAGGCTTTGTAAGGCAGCATGGCCGGTTCAAACACCAGGTTTTGGCCATACACCTCAGCCCGCAAACGCGCCAATGTGATGCGCAAAGCCATGACCTTGCCCTGGGTGTCGTCCAAGGCAGCACGAACACGGGTTTTTTCAAAGCTGGCCAACAACTGCCCTTCTTTGACCTCTTGGCCCTCTTGCACCAACAACTGGCGCAGCACACCCCCATCGACTGCCTGAATCACCTGCGTGCGATCGCTGGCAATGACCTGCCCCTGCGCCCGCTTGACCTGGTCAATCTCCGTCACACCGGCCCACACCATCAAGATCACCAAACCTACGATGAGGACCCACATCGTCAAGCGCGATCCCGAATTCGATGGGGCTTCAAAATCAGCCGCCTGGTTCATTTTTTCTTTCATCCCGCCACTCCTACAGCAGCCACCGAAGCTGGCTTTTTAGCGGCCTCGGCTTGGGCGTTTTGACTCAAATGCGCCAACACCGCATCGCGCGGCCCGTCCAGCACGATTTGTCCTTTTGACATCACCAACACCCGGTTGACCACCGACAACATGCTGGGCTTGTGGGTCACCAAAATCAAAGTGGCCGAAGCCAACTGAGGGCTGCGCAAAGCATTCAAACAACGCGCCTCGGTGCCACCGTCCATTGAAGCCGTGGGCTCATCGAGCAACATCACACGGGGCTGCGACAACACCAATCGGGTGAACACCAGCAACTGCTTTTGCCCGCCCGACAAACCCCGGCCCCCTTCAGAAATGGGCAAATCCAAACCCATGGGGTGACCCGCCACCAAATCCAACAAGCCGGTCTGCGCCATGGCCGCTTTGACCACATCGTCACCCGGATTGGGCAAACCCACCAACAGGTTTTGCCGCAACGTGCCCTCAAACAAACGGTGGTCTTGCTGCACATAACTCACATGGCGGCTCATCGATTCACGGGCCACATGCGACACATCCAGCCCGTCGATCAGCACCCGCCCCTCGCTCGGGCGGTACATGCCCGCCAGCACGCGCAGCAAGGTGGACTTGCCCGAGCCCACAGTGCCCAAAACACCAATGCGCTCACCGGAAGCGACCGTCAACAGCTTGACCTGCACCGCTGGCGGCGCTTTGCCATAAGCAAACTTGACGTCGTTCACCACATAGTGGCCGTTCAACACAGAAGGCGTCAAAGGTTGCACACCGGGCGTGATTTCAGACTCAAGCTTGTACAAACCCTCCACCCCATCGATCGCCACACGGGCGTGGGCGTGCTGCACCATCAAATTGGGCACCATCATCACCGCAGACAACACACGGCCACCCAAAATGGAACAGGCAATCAAACCACCCATGGTGACCACACCGTCGATCACCAACACAGCGCCCAAAGAAATCAGCAACACAAAACTGAACTGCTGCATGCTCGCCATAAAGTATTGCAGGCTGTCGTTGGTGTGGCGCATCTTCAAGTCGTTTTGAATCGTCTTGTTGCACAGGTCAATCCACTTGGACAAGAAAAACCAACCGCCATGGGTGGCCTTGATGGTTTCGGCACCCTCCACGGTTTCGACCAACATGCCCGTCTTCATGTTCACCTCGCGCTGGCCCTCGGCGGCCAAACGGCGCACACGGCTTCGAAAGCCCAGACCCACCACCAAAGCCATGGTGGCCATCACCAGCGGCACCAAAGCCACCCAGGGCGAGGCGATCCAGGCGATCAGCACCAAGAAAATCAACGCCGCCGGCACATCGACCAAAGCGAACAAGGTGGATGCCGTGTAAAAGTTGCGCACCTGCTCATAGCCCCTCAACTGAGATGCCAATGACCCCACCGAAGCCGGCATTTGGTCCAAACGTACAGACAACAAGCGCTCAAAAATATCGCGACCCAAACGGCTGTCCAGACCCACCACCGCACGGTCCATCACCTTAGAGCGGGCCCACTTCATGACCCACTCAAAAAAGATCAGCATCAACACACCGCCCAGCAGGGCAATCAAGGTCTCAGTGCTGCGCGTCGGGATCACCTTGTCGTAAATCTGCATCGAAAAAAACGACACCACCACGGCCAGCAAGTTGATCACCAGCGAAGCTGCCACCGCCTCCGTGATCGGTCCACGGAACAACTTCAACACCCCGTCCAGCCGGTCTTCAAATTTTGAAGGCATCCAAGAGGCCGACACATCTGGCGGCAACAAGCGAAGCACACTCACCAAATCGGCGGCCCCCACCTGCACGTTTTTGCGGTCGGGCAATTCCAGCAACCACTCGTCCCCCTCCAAGCCCTGCGTCAGCAAACCCCAGCCGTGCACTTGGCTGCACACCAACAGGGGCAAACGCTCGCGCAACGGGGCTGACAAACTGCGCGCCCCCACCCAGCCCGCTTGCAAACAAGCCCGCTCGGCCAGGGCTGGCGTCAACACCTGCACCTCAGGACCCGCCACAGCCAAGATAGCCCCCTGAAGCTTGACCTCATCCAAAGCAAAACGCTGTGAACGGGCCAAACCCAACAACGCAGCACGCAGCTGCTCCCAAGCCAAATCAATCATGTTCAACGCATCCAGTCAGAATGGAGAGGCAGATCACCACCGCGCAAGCGCCAACGGTAATAGGCCAAGGTGGTCGCATTGCCCGACTGCGCCAAACGCAGCTCCGACTGGGTCAACTCTTGCAAAGCATTGAGCACCTCCAGCCAAGTTTTCAAGCCCCCAAAATAAAGCCGCTCATAAGAAGCCAGCACATCGCCCGCGCTGTCGATGGTGGCCATCAAAGACCCCTGCCGATCAAACTCGCGCTGCAACGCGGCCCAATCCAGCATCAACTGCTCTTGCTTTTCCTGGCGCACAGAGTCCACAGCCTCCAGCCTGGCTTGCAAGCGCGCTTGGTCGGCCGATGCCTGTGACAAAGTCGCCAGACCGGCGCCTGGCGTGTAGTTCAGGCCAATGGCCCACACACCGCGGTCAAAGTTGGTGGGCAAGGCACCCAATCGGTGCTGGTAGCTCATCACCACTTTGGGCCATCGTTCGGCTTTTTGTGCGGTCAGCTGTTCGGTGGCCACCGCCGCATCCAGCTCGGCCTTGCGCACCGCAGGCAATTGCGCCAAACGATCCACTGCAAACGACATAGGCTGAGCCCTCACCCACTGACCCAAAGCCGAACGCGGTAAAGGCTGGCGCAAATCGGGCAATGCCGATTGAACAGGCGCACCCACCAACTGTTCCAAACGCTTGAGTGCGATTTGGCTGGACACCTGGGCATCGGCCAAATCGGTTTGCGCGCGGGTCACCCGCACCGACAACAATCGCAACTCGACGGCTGAAGACAATCCAGCCTGCACCCGGCGCTGCATGATGTCTTGGTAACGGTTCAGACCCTCCAGGGCGCGCAAAGTCACTGTGCGCATGGCCTCGGCATCCAGCAAACTGGCCCAGGCATCCACCAGGCGCAAGGCCAAGTCCCCCCGCACCACCTGGAGTTGTTCACCACTGGCAAGGCCGGCTTTTTCAGCCGCCGACAAACGGGCCGTCAGAGCACCCGCCGTCCACAGAGGTTGCTGGATGGTGAAGTTGGACGAACCCGGCAAGGCATTTTGCGGGTTGTCGGTTCGCTGCGCATTCACGGTCAAAGAAGGCCAAAAAGCCCACTTGGCCACGTCCACATCCAATTGCGCACCCTGTGCCTGAGACACCGCCGAGCGCACATTGGGGTGCGAAGACAGCGCATTCATCAGCAAACTGTCAAACACCGCGTGCGTGGGGGTGTTTGGGCTTACCGCATTTTTGGGCATCAACTCCACCAACTGCCGACCAGATGCCTCAAGGCTTTGAGTCACACTCAACCCATGCATTCCCACAAGACCCCCAAACACCCAAGCCAAGCGCCACCCTGTGGCGCTGCATGCCTTGTTAAACATGATTTTCACCTTGAAAAATTTACACAAAAATCCCAAATAAAAGGTGATTTTTTTAAAAAAGTTATTTTTAATATTTCATACACAAGAAATCATTGAATTATTTATATCAACCTATTATTACTCAAATTAAAAATTTGATGTCATGCATCTCATGCTGGGATGATTGGCTCGTTAATGACCTCACAAGACCTGAAAAGCCAGGTATTGGATTGACGTGTCAACCATGTCAAAGTGCGTGCCAACCCCTTGGGTTGCAATAAGCTGCGCCAACACCTCATCAGCTGTCACGGCGCGGAACTCAAACGCCGCGTCCGACACCAGCACACTGGAGCCAGCGGTGGCTAAGTCGGTGGTGCGAGCGGCTTCGATCACACCCGCCGCCGGGGGACGCACCACGCCATCGCTGACCAGATGGCTGCTGCAGACGCCCCAATCGGCAAAGCTGAGCACCTCACCCGCGTCGCTCACGACCTTCTGTCTTGCGCGTCGAACATAGCGTCGTGGTTGATCTCAAATGCCTCGGCCAGACCCGACAAGTCAGCCAGGTCAGGAGGAAACAAAAAGAATGAGAAAAGCCTCAGGGAGCGGGTGTCAGAGTGCCACCCCAAACAGACTTCTAAGACGAAGCCCGTGCCTCAAATTTGACGGGCAATGTGCGCGATCAAATCGAGTGCCAGCGCCTGCTTGCTGGCATGGGGCAACTCGCGAGCCCCAGACGTATCCACCAAAAGCAAGGCGTTGTCGTCCTGGCCGAAAGTGGCAGGGCCGATGTTGCCCACAAGCAGAGGCACCCCTTTGCGGATGCGCTTGGCCGTGGCGTGCGCCAGCAGATCGTGACTTTCTGCTGCAAAACCCACACAGAACAATTCTCCCGACGCACCACGCGGTGACTGCGCGATGGTGGCCAGGATGTCCGGGTTTTCGACAAAACTCAGCTCAGGCGTCTGACCCGAGCCGTCTTTTTTGATCTTTTGATCGGCCGAATGGGCGGGTCGCCAGTCGGCCACAGCAGCCGTGGCGATGAAGACATCGGCCGCATCCGCATGCAACTGCACAGCGTCGAGCATCTGGCGGGCCGAACGCACATCCACACGCTGCACACCCCGGGGTGTGGGCAGGTGAACAGGACCCGCGACCAGCGTCACGCTCGCCCCCGCCATGCGAGCCGCACGGGCAATGGCAAAGCCCATCTTGCCACTCGACAGATTGGTGATGCCGCGCACCGGATCAATCGCCTCGTAGGTGGGTCCGGCCGTGACCAAAACAGCCTTGCCTGCCAGCACATTGGGGCTGAAAAACGCTTCCAGGTCTTCCAGTATTTCATCGGCTTCGAGCATGCGCCCGTCGCCGGTTTCACCGCAGGCCTGATCGCCCTGGCCCACGTCCAGCACATGGATGCCGTCGGCCTTGAGCTGGGCCACATTGCGCTGCGTGGCGGGGTTGTTCCACATTTCGCGGTTCATGGCAGGGGCAACGATCAACGGCACCTGGTTGATGGGCCGCGCCAAGCACATCAGGCTGAGAAGTTCGTCGGCACCACCGTGCAGCAGTTTGGCCATGAAGTCAGCGCTGGCCGGGGCCACCACAATCGCATCGGCCTCGCGGCTCAGGTTGATGTGCGCCATGTTGTTGGCCTCGCGCGGGTCCCACTGCGATGTGTACACAGGCCGACCCGACAAGGCCTGCATGGTCACCGCCGTCATGAAATGCTCAGCCGCCTCGGTCATGACGACCTGCACAGTGACACCGGCCTTGACCAAGGCGCGGCAGAGCTCTGCCGACTTGAAGGCCGCAATGCCGCCCGACAAGCCCAGTACGATGTGTTTTCCAGCCAATGTGCTCATGCTGAGAAATGTAGCAGACATGACTGTCTATAATCACGATTTCCACCTACCGGGGGCTGTTGGCTCCCGTCTTGGACATGACCAAATTCGTCTTCGTCACCGGCGGTGTGGTGTCTTCCCTGGGCAAGGGAATCGCCTCCGCCTCGCTCGCCGCGCTACTTGAATCACGCGGCCTCTCCGTCACCCTCATCAAGCTCGATCCCTACCTCAACGTTGACCCCGGCACCATGTCGCCGATCCAGCACGGTGAGGTGTTTGTGACCGACGACGGCGCAGAAACCGACTTGGACTTGGGCCACTACGAGCGCTTCATCAACACCCGGATGAAGAAGGCCAACAACTTCACCACCGGCCAGATTTACAAAAGCGTGCTCGAAAAAGAGCGCCGCGGCGACTACCTCGGCAAGACCGTGCAGGTCATCCCCCACGTCACCAACGAAATTCAGGATTTCGTCAAGCGCGGTGCTGGTTTTGGCACGTCCGAAGCGGTCGATGTGGCCATTGTGGAAATTGGCGGAACCGTGGGTGACATTGAATCACTGCCCTTCCTAGAGGCCGTTCGTCAACTCAGTTTGCGCTTGGGGCCCAACAACGCTGCCTTTGTCCACCTGACCTATGTGCCGTGGATTGCGGCTGCCGGCGAGCTGAAAACCAAGCCCACCCAGCACACAGTGCAAAAACTTCGCGAGATCGGCATCCAGCCTGACGCTCTGCTGTGCCGGGCGGACCGCTACATTCCGGACGATGAGCGCGACAAGATTTCGCTGTTCACCAACGTACAAAGCTGGGGCGTGATCTCCATGCCCGATGTGGACACCATCTACAAAGTGCCCCGCGTGCTGCACGAGCAAGGCCTTGATGGCCTGATTTGCGACAAGCTGCGCTTGAACACCCAACCAGCCAACCTCAAGCGTTGGGACGATCTGGTGTACGAAACCGCCAACCCCAAGGGCGAAGTCACCATTGCCATGGTCGGCAAATACGTTGAGTTGTCAGACAGCTACAAGTCCGTCAACGAAGCCCTGCGCCATGCCGGCATGCGCAACCATGTGCGCGTGAAGATCGAGCACATCGACTCCGAGACCATCACCCCTGAAACCGTGGCCAGCTTGGCACATTACGATGGCGTTTTGGTTCCCGGCGGCTTTGGTAAGCGCGGTGTAGAAGGCAAGATCGAAACCGCGCAATTCGCCCGCACCCACAGAGTGCCCTACCTCGGCATTTGCTTGGGCATGCAGGTGGCCACCATCGAATACGCCCGCCATGTGGCCGGCATGAAGGATGCCAACAGCACCGAATTCGAGCCCGAGACGCCCTTCCCCGTGATCGCCCTGATCAACGAGTGGAAAGACGCCGACGGCACCATCCAGGTCCGTGATGCCAACTCCGACTTGGGCGGCACCATGCGTCTGGGCGCACAAAGCTCTGACGTGGCCAAGGGCACTTTGGCCCACCAGATCTACGGTGACGTGGTCACCGAGCGGCACCGTCACCGCTACGAGGCCAACGTCAATTACCTGGACGACCTGCGCAAAGCGGGTCTGGTGATCTCGGCCCTGACCCAGCGAGAGCAACTGACCGAAATCGTCGAGCTGCCGCAAACCGTGCACCCTTGGTATGTGGGCGTGCAGTTCCACCCCGAATTCAAGTCCACGCCGTGGGATGGTCACCCGCTGTTCAATGCCTTCGTCAAGGCTGCCATTGAGAACAAGGCCAAGGCCTGAGACCCCACAGCCCCATTCGACAGGACACCCCCATGAAACTTTGCGGATTTGATGTTGGCCTGCACCAGCCCTTCTTTTTGATCGCGGGCACCTGCTCCATCGAAGGCCTGGAGATGTCCATCGAGGTGGCCGGTCGCCTCAAAGAGGCTTGCGCGGCCCTGGGCATTCCGCTGATCTACAAAGGTTCGTTTGACAAAGCCAACCGGTCGTCTGGCAACACCCAGCGCGGCGTGGGCATCGATGCGGGCCTGAAAATTTTGGACGAGGTTCGCCGCCAGATCGGCGTACCGATCCTCACCGATGTGCACGACGAATCACAGGTTAAAACCGTGGCCAGTGTGGTCGACGTGTTGCAGACACCCGCCTTTTTGTGCCGTCAGACCGACTTCATCCGCGCCGTGGCCCAGTCAGGCAAGCCGGTGAACATCAAGAAGGGCCAGTTCCTGGCCCCTTGGGACATGAAAAACGTCATCGACAAAGCCCGCAGCGCTGCGCGCGAAGTCGGCTTGCCAGAGGACAACTTTTTGGCCTGCGAGCGCGGTGTGAGCTTTGGCTACAACAACCTGGTGGCCGACATGACGAGTCTTGCCGAAATGCGCAAGACCGGCGCCCCGGTGGTGTTTGACGTGACCCACTCGGTGCAAAAACCCGGCGGCCAAGGCACCAGCAGCGGCGGTGCCCGCGAGATGGTGCCGGTGCTGGCCCGTGCGGGCGTGGCCGCAGGTGTTGCAGGCCTGTTCATGGAAACCCACCCCAAGCCTGCCGAGGCCTGGTCTGACGGCCCCAACGCCGTGCCGTTGGGCAAAATGCGGGCCTTGCTGGAAACCTTGGTTCAGCTCGACGCCGTGACCAAGAAAAACCCATTTTTAGAGGATGACTTCTCATGAGCGGCTACATCATCGCCCACGTCCAGGTGACCAACCCCACCCAATACGAAGAGTACAAAAAATGGTCCACAGCGGCCATGAAAACCGCAGGTGCTGAAGTGTGCGTGCGTGGCGGCCAGGTGCAAGTGCTCGAAGGCGACTGGGCCCCTGAGCGCATCGTCGTCCTGAAGTTCCCCTCGTTCGAGGCCGCCAAGGCTTTTTACGAACTGCCCGAATACCTGAAAGCCCGCGAAGCACGGGAAGGCGCTGCCATCATGCGCATGGTGGCCGTCCAAGGCGTTTGACCCGCAGGCTTCAGAAACCCGTTTTGTTTTTAATTGAGAGAGTTCAAAAATGAGTGCAATCGTTGATATCGTCGGCCGTGAAATCCTCGACAGCCGTGGCAACCCCACCGTCGAATGCGACGTGTTGCTGGAGTCCGGCGTCATGGGCCGCGCCGCTGTGCCGTCCGGCGCATCGACCGGCAGCCGCGAAGCCATCGAGCTGCGTGACGGCGACAAGAGCCGCTACCTGGGCAAAGGTGTGCTCAAGGCTGTGGAGCACATCAACACCGAAATCAGTGAGGCCGTGCTGGGTCTGGACGCCTCCGAGCAAGCCTTTTTGGACCGCACACTGATCGACTTGGACGGCACCGACAACAAAAGCCGACTGGGTGCCAACGCCATGCTGGCGGTGTCCATGGCTGTGGCACGCGCTGCAGCCGAAGAATCTGGCTTGCCCCTGTACCGCTACTTTGGGGGCATGAACGCCAACCAAATGCCCGTGCCGATGATGAACGTCATCAACGGTGGCGCACACGCCAACAACAACTTGGACTTGCAAGAGTTCATGATCATCCCCGTGGGCGCACCTTCATTCCGTGAAGCCGTGCGCTGGGGCGCTGAAGTGTTCCACGCCTTGAAGAAGATCATCCACGACAAGGGCATGAGCATTGCCGTGGGCGACGAAGGCGGCTTTGCCCCCAACATCGACAGCCACGAAGCGGCCATCCAGATGGTGCTCGACGCGATTGCCGCTGCGGGTTACACCGCTGGCGAGCAAATCGCCATTGGCCTCGATTGCGCGGCCAGCGAGTTCTACAAAGACGGCCAATACGTCCTGGCCGGTGAGGGCGGCATCAGCCTGACGTCCGAGCAGTGGACCGACATGCTGGCCACCTGGTGTGACAAGTACCCCATCATCAGCATCGAAGACGGCATGGCCGAAGGCGACTGGAACGGCTGGAAAATTTTGACCGATCGCTTGGCCAAAAACGTGCAAATCGTGGGTGACGACCTGTTTGTGACCAACACCAATATCCTCAAAGAAGGCATCGACAAAGGCATCGCCAACTCGATCCTGATCAAGATCAACCAGATCGGCACCTTGACCGAAACCTTTGCAGCCATCGAAATGGCCAAGCGTGCCGGTTACACCGCCGTCATCAGCCACCGCTCAGGCGAAACCGAAGACAGCACCATCTCCGACATCGCCGTGGGCCTGAATGCTGGCCAGATCAAGACTGGCTCCATGAGCCGCTCGGACCGCATGGCCAAGTACAACCAGCTGCTGCGCATCGAGGAAGACCTGGGTGATGTGGCGGTGTACCCAGGCCGCTCGGCCTTTTACAACCTGCGCTGAATCCCTTAGGCCATGGGCAATCGTCTGATTCCTGCCGTTTTGTTTGCATTGTTCGCCATCGTGCAAGTGCAATTGTGGTGGGGGCAAGGCAGCTTGCCCCATGTCCATTTGCTACGGCAGGAGTTGGATCAGCAAAAACTGGCCAACGAAGAAGCCCGGCGCAAAATGGAACAACTGAGCGCCGAGGTCACCGACCTGAAACAAGGCCTGAACATGGTTGAAGAACGCGCCCGAAACGAGTTGGGCATGGTCAAGACCAACGAAATATTCGTTCAAGTGGCCAAGTGATGGCTACATTACCTGTTTTGACTGACCTGTCACGATGACCCTCAGGTCTGTGGTCATCTTGGGTGCCCCAAGAAGCGGAAAATCTTGGCTCGCCCGGGCTTTGAACAGCACGCTACAGGCCAGTGGTGTTCAGAACCATTGGTTCATTTCAGAGTCCCCTGAGCCCACCCTCCTGCGAAGTCCTGAAGCCATCACGTTGTTGATGGGATTGGATTTACCGGGGCTTGGGCCTGAACAGGATGACGAAGACAAACGGTTGCGACAAGCACTGGTCATCGCCCAAACCCCTTTCACAGTCATCTACGGTAAAGGCGTTGACCGTCTGAGCAACGCCCTGCTGGCTTTGGATTTGGCGTGCGAAACAGACGCCGCTTGGCTCGAGCGGAAAAACGCTCAATTCAACATCAACCGCGGGCGCGATGTGTGGCAATGCAATGACTGCAGTGATCCAGCTTGCGAACACAAGCTGTTCACCCGATTGTTGGCGCAACGCGCCGTTTGAGCAGCGGCTTCAGTGGACTGCGCCAGGCGGCAGATCGGCTGGCAAACCGGTGAACAGGCCCGCCGCATCCACCGGATCAAAGCGGTATTGCGCCCCACAAAAGTCGCAACCCACTTCGACCTGACCTTGCTCGGCGATGATGCCCTCGACCTCTTCGGTGCCGAGGCTGCGGATCATGTTGCCCACGCGCTCACGGTTGCAACGGCAGGCAAAGCGGGGGGCCGTCTCGCCGATGCAAGGCTCAAACCGGGCCAGCGGTTCTTCCCAATACAGGCGGTGGAAGATGGTTTCGGCGTCCAAGCCCAGCAGTTCTTCGCGCTTGAGGCTCTTCGTCAAAATCGAGATACGGCTGAAGTCTTCGCTCTGACCCAATACCGATTCGCGCATCAGCGAGTCAGCCCTGCCCGCCAAATTGCCCTCGCCTTCGATGGGCAGGCGCTGAATCAGCAAGCCCGCTGCCACCTTGTCATCGGCCGCCAGCACCAGCACCGTATCGAGTTGCTCGGACTGAAGCATGTAGTGCTCTAGCACCTCGCTGATGTTCTCCAGCTTTTCGCCCCGGTCGCCAAACAGTGGCACCACACCCTGGTAAGGCTGCTGGCCCGGTAAACGGTCTTGTGGGTCGAGCGTGATGGCACAACGCCCTTCATTATTCACGTTGACCATCTGGCTCAGGGTCGCGTCATTGTCGACCTGGCCAAGCTGTGTGCAGGTGGCGCGCAGGCTCAAATCCGGTTGCACCTCGACCACCCCCAATTTGACCGGGCCGTCGCCAAAAATCTGCAGCACCAACGCGCCATTGAACTTGATGTTGCCCTGCATCAGCACACCCGCAGCGGCCATCTCGCCCAGCAACTGGCGCACGGGTGCCGGGTAAGCACCAGTTTCGGAGTTGGCAGCGCGGCGCGCCAAGATGTCTTGCCAGGCATCGGTCAGGCGCACGAGCATGCCGCGCACCGGCAGGCCTTCGAAAATGAATTTATGAAGTTCGGACAAAGTGCAATCAACAGCCCCGTGGGGCCGATCCTCAAAAGTTAAAACACGTTCGTTGCAGCCGAAAAATCAGCTGATTTTTTTCAGGCCCGCCTTGAATCGGCGGGCGTTTTCCACGTAATGGCGGGCGCTTTGGCGCAGGCCTTCGATCTGCTCGGGGCTGAGTTCACGCACCACCTTGGCGGGCGTGCCCATGATCATCGAGCCATCGGGAAATTCCTTGCCCTCGGTCACGAGAGAGCCGGCACCCACCAGGCAGTTCTTGCCGATTTTTGCACCGTTGAGCACCACCGCGCCAATGCCGATCAGCGACTCGTCACCAATCGTGCAGCCGTGCAGCATGACCATGTGGCCCACCGTGACATGCTTGCCCACCTTGATGGGTTTGCCGATGTCGGCGTGCATCACGCTGCCGTCCTGGATGTTGCTGCCTTCGCCAATTTC